>DASVVF010000880.1:0-8727 GCA_036386695.1 Catenuloplanes sp.
CCAGCAGCAGCAGCGCCAGCAGGGAATAGCCCAGCGCCACGATCAGCTTCACCGCCAGCAGCCGCGCCCGGGGCACCGGAACCGCGAGCAGGTAGCGCAGGCTCCCCCAACTGGCCTCGCTGGCCACCGTGTCGCCGCAGAACAGCGCCACGACCACCACCAGCAGAAACGACGCCGACACGAACAGGCTGAACAGGGCGAAGTTGAGCCCCCCGCCGGTGGCCAACTCGACCAGGCTGGAGAACTCGCCGCCACCGTTGTCGTCGTCGTCCCCGCCGCCGCCGAACTCGAAGGCGGCCAGAATGATCAACGGAAGGATGACCATGAAGGCCAGGGCCAGCTGGGTACGCCGGCGCGAGGCCTGCCGCCGCCATTCGGTCCACACCGACAGCGTGGCCCCCGGCCGGTAACCGGCCGCCGACCCGGCCGAGGCCCGCCCCCCGCCGTCCCGAGCCTTGTCGTCCTGAGCCGTCGTCGTCATGAGCGGTCACCGCTTCCTCGGGAGTTGTCGCCCACCAGGGCCAGGAACGCGTCCTCGAGACGGCGCCGCGGCACGACCCGGTCCACCCCCACCCCGGCCCGGACCAGCTCGGCCACCAGCTCACTGCGCGCGGCGCCGTTGACGTCCACCACCAGACCGGCCGGCCCGTCGGGGGTCACCGAGCGCACCCCCATCCGGGTGAGCACCGCCTCGGCCGCGGGAACGTCGGACACCTCGAACTGCACCGTCGGGGAATCCCCGACGATCTCCTCCACCAGGCCGGACGCCACGATCACCCCCTTGTTGACCACCACCGCGTGCGTGCAGGTCTGCTCCACCTCGGCCAGCAGGTGGCTGGAGACCAGCACCGCCCGGCCGTCGGTGGCGTAGCGCCGCAGCACCCGGCGCATCTCGGCGATCTGCGGCGGGTCCAGCCCGTCGGTGGGCTCGTCGAGGACCAGCAGCTCCGGTAGACCCAGCATCGCCTGGGCGATCGCCAGCCGCTGCTTCATGCCGTGGCTGTAGGCCTTGACCTTGCGGTACACCGAGTCACCCAGCCCGGCGATCTCGAGCGCCTCGTCGAGGCGGGCGTCGGCCAGCGCCCGGCCGGTGGCCCGCCAGTACGACCGCAGGTTGTCCACGCCGCTCAGGTGCGGCAGGAACCCCGGACCCTCCACCAGTGCCCCCAGCCTCGACAGCACCGGCGAACCCGGCACCATCCGGTGGCCGAAGACCAGCACCTCGCCGGCGGTCGGCTGGGTGAGACCCATCAGCACCCGCAGCGTGGTGGTCTTGCCGGCGCCGTTCGGCCCGAGCAGACCCACCACCTGGCCCCGCTCGACGGTGAAGTCCACCTTCGACACCGCCACGAACCCGTCGGCGTACGCCTTGCGCAGCCCGCGCACCACCAGCGGGGTCTGGGCGTACTCCGCGACGATCGTCGTGTCGACCCGGCGGTGTCGCCGGCGGACGACGATCAGCACGACGGCGAGCCCGACGGCGATCAGCGCCACCAGACCGACCAGCACCCACCGCCAGACGGCGGCCGGGCTGGCGATCGGTTCCCCCACCACGGTGGGCAGGGTGACCGCGGCGGTGTCGCCGGTGGCGCCGACCGCCACCGTGTACACCGCCGGCTGCACCGGCGTCGCGAACGCCTGGTCCGAGGTGGCCACCACGATCCGCAGCCGGTGCCCCGCGTCGATCCGACGCACGATGGCCGGCAGCGTGACATTGACCGGTCGGGCCTGGGCGATGTCGGCCGGCAGACCGCTGAGCCGCACCGGGGCGACCAGCCCGCTGGACAGCGTCGCGGCGCCGTTGGGGTCGACGTCGTAGAGCTTGACGAAAAGCACCGCCTCGCCGCCCGGCGCCGCGGCGCGCAGCTGCACCGTCGGCGCGCCGACGACGTCGATCGCCTCCTCCAACGGCGGCGAGGTGAACCGGGCGTGCTGGCCGGGCAGGTCACCGGCGACCCCGGCGAGGATCGACGAGAGGCCACCGGCGCCCGGCAGCGACGACACCGCCGCGGGGTTGCCGGCCGGCGGGTTCGCGATCGGCTGGGCCGGACCGGCGACGCTGACCTCGGTACGACCCGTGCCGGTCATTCCCGGGTACGCCGCGACCGAGTACCCGTTGCTGACCAACCCCCGGTCCAGGGCGTTGAACCCGGCCACCCGGGAGTAGGTGAAGCTGCCCGCGGGGGCGGCACCGTCGCCCCGGACGTAGTGGTCCAGCCACTGCACGGTGAGGAAGTTGACCCGATCCTCGTCGTTCTGCGGACCCGAGCCGCCGTCGTGCCCGCCGGTGAACCAGGCCACCCGCACCGGGGTGCCGGCGGCCGCGATCCCCCGCGCGTTGGCGTCCGCCTCCGAGAGCGGGAACAGGCTGTCGGCGGCGCCCTGTACCAGCAGCGTGGGGGCCTTGATCCGGCCGAGCGCGTTGGCCGGGCTGGAGCGGCGCAGCAACGCCACCGCCTCGGGCGTCGCCCGCCCGGTCGTGGCGATCGACTGGTACGCCCGGCAGACGTCCGCGGCGAAGCGGCCGCAGGACGGGTCGAAGCCGGCCGGCGGGGTGGACCCGCCCGGCGGCGCGTCGCCCAGGTCGTCCCCGGATCCGGTACCCGACCCCGCATCGGCGCCGGCGGCGTCCGGGTCGCCGTCCGAGCCGGAGTCCCGGCCACCGCCGACGGCCAGACCCCCCAGCCCACCGGCGCCACCGCTGCCGCTGCTGAAGAACAGGCCAGCCCAGCTGCGCTTGAACACCCCGTCGACCGGGTCCCGGCCGGTGGACTCCGGCAGGAATGCCCGGGACAGGTCGTTCCACGTGATGATCGGCACGATCGCGTCGACCCGGGGGTCCTGGCCGGCCAGCAGCAACGCCAGCGCGCCGCCGTACGATCCGCCGACCACGCCGACCCGCGGGTCGCCGGCGGCGTCCCGACGTACCTCCGGGCGGGCGGCGAGCCAGTCGAGCAGCCGGGACGCGTCGCGGACCTCGTAGTCGGGGTTGTCCAGGTGGATCTGCCCGCCGCTGCGGCCGAAGCCGCGCGCGGTCCAGGTCAGGACCGCGTAGCCCTGCCCGGTGAGCTTCTCCGCGTCCTCGCGGACGCTGTTCTTGCTGCCGCCGAAACCGTGCGCGAGCAGCACCGCCGGGACCGGCCCGGACCGGTCCCGCGGCAGGTAGAAGCGGGTGTCCAGGGTGACCGGTTCGGTCCCGTCGGGGCCCGAGCGCACGGTGACCATCGCGTCCTCGGTGGTCCAGGCCAGTGGCGCCGGCCAGGCCGCCCAGGTCACCAGGCCCGCCGCGAGGACGCACACCACCGAGCCGGCCACCACCCGGCGCCGGGTCATCCGCGGTAGGGCACGGCGCAGCCGCGCCGACAGGGCTGAAGGCATGGGGCCCACGCTACGGCGCACAAGCTGAGCCGGAGCTGTGAACCCGTTGGCGCCGGGGAACGGTGGCACCGGGAATGACGGCGCCGGGAATGACGGCGCTGAAAGCCCGGGTGGCGGTTGCGGCAGCCGGGTGGCGCCGGGCCCGATATCGTCTGGGGCGATGGCAGACGACCTCACGCTGACCGCGACCCTGCGGCCGGCGGCACTCGACGCCCGGCGCGGCATCGTCCGGCTGCACCCCGACGTGCTCACCGCGCTCGCCCTCAACCCGGGCGACCCGGTCCGGCTGACCGGCCGGCGCGGCACCGCCGGCATCGCGGCGCGCGCCGAGCCGGATGCCAGCCGGGCTCTGCTCTACGCCGACGACCTGATGCTGGGCAACCTCGGCATCCGCGACGGTGCGCAGGTCACCGTGGAACCGGCGGCGGTGGTGGCGGCGCGACGGGTCACGTTGACCGGTCCGGCAGAGATCGCCGCCGCAGTGAGCCCGGAGATGTTGCGGCTGGCGTTGCTCGGCAAGGTGGTCAGCGTGGGCGACGACGTGTCGCTGCTGCCCCAGGACGTCCTGCCCGACGCCGGCGTCCGGGCCCTGATCGAAACGGCCCGGCGCAGTCTGGCCAACACCGTCGGGTACGCCTGGACCAGCACGCTGCTGAACGTCACGGCGGTCGAACCGGCCGACGCCACGCTGGTCACCATGGACACCGTCGTGGGCTGGCAGGACGGCCCGGTCACCCACGAGCCGGGCACGCCGACCATCGGGGTACGCGCACCCGCCGGCTCCCCCGCCGCGCCGACCGCGACCGACGAGCCCCCGGTCAGCGTCGACGACCTGCCGGGGCTGCGCGCCCAGGCGCAGGAGCTCACCGAGCTGCTGGACCTCGGATTCAACCACCGCGAGGTGCTCGGTCGGCTGGGCACGACCGTCTCGATGGGCGTGCTGCTGACCGGGCCGGCCGGATCCGGCAAGACGGCGCTGGTGCGGGCGGTGGCGGCCGGGGTCGGCGCCCGGGTGGTCAACCTGTGGGGACCCGAACTGAGCGCGTCGACCAACACCGACGCGGCGGCCCGGGTGCGCTCGGCCGCGCAGTCGGTGCGCTCCGGCGACCCCGCCGTGCTGCTGGTGTCCGATGTGGAGGCCGTCGTTCCGCGCGACGAGCCCGGCCCCCTGGCCACGGTGTTCCGCCAGGTGCTCGCCGAGACGGTCCGGGCCGGCGCGGCGGTTGTCTGCACCACCAGCCGCCCGGAGGCGGTGGACCCGGCGCTGCGCGCGCCGAACCTGCTCGCCGTGCAGCTGGCCGTGCCGTTGCCGGACGCCGCCATGCGCCGCGAACAGCTGGGCGTGCTGATCCGCGGTGTGCCGCTCGCCGACGACGTACGCCTGGACGACGTCGCCGGGCGTACCCCCGGTTTCGTGGCCGCGGACCTGGGCGCGCTGGTCCGGGAGGCCGGGGTGCGGGCCGCGCTGCGGCAGAAGTCCGCCGACGCCCCGACGGTGGCCATGGCCGACTTCGAGGCCGCGTTGGACGTGGTGCGACCGACCTCGATGGCCGAGTCCAGCCTCGAGGTCGCGGCGGTGACCCTGGACCAGGTCGGCGACATGGTCGAGGTGAAACAGACGCTGACCGAGTCGGTGCTGTGGCCGCTGACCTACCCGGACACGTTCGCCCGGCTCGGCGTGCAACCGCCCCGGGGGGTGCTGCTCTACGGCCCCCCCGGCTGCGGCAAGACGTTCCTGGTCAAGGCGATCGCCGGCACCGGCAAGGCCAACGTGTTGTCGGTCAAGGGCGCCGAACTGCTGAACAAGTGGGTGGGCGAGAGCGAACGGGCGGTCCGCGAACTGTTCCGGCGGGCCCGGGAGGCCGCCCCGACGCTGGTCTTCCTGGACGAGGTGGACGCGTTGGCGCCGACCCGCGGGCAGGCCACCGACGGCGGGACGACCGACCGGGTGGTCGCGGCGCTGCTGACCGAACTGGACGGTGTCGAGGCGCTGCGCAACGTCGTGGTGATCGGCGCCACCAACCGTCCCGACCTGATCGACGCGGCGCTGTTGCGCCCCGGCCGGCTGGAACGGCTGGTGTACGTCCCACCGCCGGACGCCGCCGCCCGGGCGGAGATCCTGCGCGCCTCGGCCCGCTCGGTGCCGCTCGCCGACGACGTCGACCTCGCCGGCCTGGCCGGCGACCTGGAGGGTTTCTCCGGCGCGGACTGTGCCGCGCTGGTCCGGGAGGCGGCGCTGGTCGCGATGCGCGAGTCGATGGACGCGTCCTGTGTGACGGTGGCGCACGTGGCGGCCGCCCGTAAGCGGGTCCGCCCGTCGCTGGACCCGGCCCAGGTGGCCTGGCTCGCCGCGTACGCCGAACAGCACGCCCCGCGCTAGCCACGCCGGCGGCGGCCGGCCCCCCCGGGTAGCCACGCCGGCCGATCCGGCCACGCCGGCGGCCGCCGCGAGATCACGTCAGCCGGGGGCGGGCCCGGGACAGCACCGGGCTGAGCGCGAGCACCAGGGCGCCGAGCAGCGGCACGATCGCCAGCGCCACCCGGAGTCCGGCCAGGTCGGCCACCACGCCGACCAGGGGCGGCGCGGCCAGCAACGAGACCCGGTTGCCGACGCCGACCAACGACAGGCCGACCCCCGGCGGCAGCCCGGGAAGCTCGTCCACGGTGCGCAGGCTGGCCGGGATGAGGGTGCCGATGCCCAGGCCGGCGACGCCGAACGCGGCCACGGTCAACGGGATCGACGGCGCGGCCAGGGCCGCGGCCATCGCCAGGGCGGCCATCGTCGCCCCGGCCCGGGCGACCGCCCGGTCGCCGTACCGGGTCACCAGCCGGTCGCCGAGGAGCCGCCCCACCGTCTGCGCGGCCTGCAGCGCGATGAACGCCAGCCCGGCGACCGCGGCCGCGGCGCCCAGCTCGCCGCGCAGGTAGACGGCGCTCCAGGTGGCGCCCATGTCCTCGACGAGCTGCGCCGAGCCGCTGATCGCGGCCAGTGCCACGATCTTCCACCCGACCTGCCGGCGCCGGCGGACCGTGGTGGCCCGACGCCCACCGGGCGCCCCGGCCCCGCTGGGCGCCCCGGCCCCGCTGGGCGCCCGGTGCCGGTCGTCCCGGCCGGACAGCAGGTACCGGGACAGCACTGCCGCGACGGCGGCGCAGATCGCGGCCACCGCGCAGAAGTGCCAGCCGAGCGGGATCCGCAGGCCGGCGGCGGCCGCCCCGATGCCGCCGCCGACGACGGCGCCGACGCTCCACAGCCCGTGGAACGCGTTCAGGATGGAACGCCGGTAGAGGCGCTCCACCCGCAGGCCGTGGGCGTTCACCGCGATGTCGGCGATCGAATCGGCGGATCCGGCCACGAACATCGCCACCGCCAGCACCCACCAGGACGGCGCGACACCGAGCAGCACCACGTTCAACGACACGACGAACGTGCTGACCCAGGCCACCCGCGCCGACCCCCACCGACCGAGCAGCGCCCCCGCGGCCAACCCCAGCAGGAGCGCGCCCAGGCCGTAGCCGGCGACAGCGGTGCCCAGCGCGGTGTTCGACAGGTCCAGGTGGGCCTTGATTTCCGGGTAGCGCGGCACCACGTTCGCGAAGACCGCGCCGTTGACGAAGAAGATGGCGGCCACGGCGGCGCGCGCCCGCCGGGCCTCTGCCGGGGGAGCCGACGCGGCTGCGGAAAGGGGCTGCGGGATCGACGACACGCCGGACAGTTTTCCCTATCCGTGGGCTGCGACCCCTCTCCCTGGGCTGCGACGCCGCCGGGCACCGGCCGGCCGGGGTCAGCGGTTGAGCAGGCCGGTCAACGCCGCTCCGCCCTGCCCGAGTGCCGGTCGGCCGGACGGGCCGTCCACCAGGATCCGCTGGCAGCCGTCGAGTTCGACGTACACGGTCTCGGAGCTGCCGTCGGCCGCGGCCAGTACGGCGAACTGGCTCGCGTGCTTGCCGCAGGTACGCGCCGCCCCCGCGGCCTTCAGCGCCTTCTCGATCTCCCCGGTCCGGTCCGCCGGGAGAACGGCGCCGCGGGTCAACTGGCCGGTCGGCTTGCCAAGCCCCTTCTCCTTGGCGGGCACCCGGTAGGTGCACAGCCGGACCTGCTTGCCGGCCCATCGCGGGGCGTCGGTGAGCCGGTTGAACGTCACGCCCCCGGAATGCGCCGACACCAGGTCGGACGAGGTCTGGCCGCAGCCGGAGGCGGCCGCCTCGCCGGACTCCAATTCGGAGATCACCCGGGTCTTCAGCCGGGTGAGTTTCAACCCGGCGACCGCGTCGCGGACCTCGATGCGGATCTTGCCGCACTCGTCGAGCGGCAGGCCGGGACGCACCCACCGGCCCTGCGCGTCGAGCACGGCGAACCACGGGACCCCGGGCAGGTCGAGCGTGCACGAGCCATTGTTGGGTGGCGCGTCGGGCAGCCGCAGCGCGGCGACCAACGCGGCCACGTCGTCGGCCCGGCTCTCGGTCGCCACCATGTCCTGCCCTCCGTCGGCGCGCCGCTCGGGCTGTTCGCCGCAGACGATGACGTTGGCGGGGACGAAGTTGTCGGCCAGCCGGGGCAGCGCCGTGACGTCCGCGCTGGCGGCCGCGCTGCCGGGGACCTCGGCGGCGCAGGACGTCCAGGGCGGCTCCCCCGCCTCGCCGCCGGCCGGCACCTGCGCCGCGTTCTTCGGGGTGGGCCCGCACCCCGCGAGCATGGCGGCGACGAGCGTTACTGCCAGCACGTTCACAATCCTGCGCATTGCCATCTCCTGTCACTGGTGACCGTGCCAGTGAGACGGTCCGGCAGCCAGCCGGGTTCCAGCCGGTTTCGGCGGTTTGTAACCCGGACGGGGGGGTGTCCGGTCGGGGGTGCGGATCGCCCACCCGCACGCGCGGGCTATCCCCGCCGCGCCACGTCGATGTCGGTGCGTCGGGCCGGCAGCGCGGTGGCCGGGTCCAGGTGGAAGCTGGGGTGCGGCGGCTGGTTGTAACCGGTGTTCTGCGCGGCCACCTGCACCCGGTACTGCGGGTCGTGCATCAGCGTGCGCACCTTGTGCCGGGTGGGAACGGTGGTCGTGTAGAGCCGCACCGCGCTGTCGCCCAGCCGCCAGATGATCTCCTCACGCCAGTCACCCAGCAGGTCCGCGGCGAGGACCGGGGTGGCCTTGGTGCCGTTGACCGCGGTGGCACCGGCGGCGACCAGCAGATCGGTGCTACCCATCGTCGCCGGGCGGGTGGTGTAGTTCGTGTTCGCCTTGGCGACCCGGTTGCCGTCCAGCAGCTCCCGGGTGAGGTCGCCGTCCCAGTAGGCGAGGAAGTTGGCCGGCAGCGTGGCGGCGTAGAGGCGCTGCCCGGTGACGGCGCTGT
>DASVVF010000881.1:0-1863 GCA_036386695.1 Catenuloplanes sp.
GTCGCCGCCCTCGGTCAGGCCGAAGGCGTTGTCGAACACGGCGCGGTAGGGCTCCTTCGACTCGCCGCCGCCGGCGGCGGCGAGCACGGCGGCGCCGGTGCAGATGCTGACCACCCGGGCTCCGCGCGTGTGCGCGTCGCGCAGGGCGCGGGCCACCGGTTCCGAGACCGTGCCGGCGGTCAGCGGTGGACCGCCATGGATCCCGGGCACCACCACGGTGTCGGCGTCGGCCACGATGCCCAGGTCGTGATCGGGCAGGACCCGGCAGCCGCCGCTGCTGCGGACCGGCCGACCCCCTTCGGTGCAGGTGGTGACCTGGTAGAGCGGGACCCCGGCGCCGTCGCGCGCGGCGCCGAAAACCTGGCCCGGTACGCCGAGGTCGAACCCGACCACGTCGTCGACGGCGAGCACGACCACCCGGTGCGCCATGGCCTGATTCTTGCGGATGATGGCTTCCCGGCCACTCGTCCGTCCGGTCGACCTTCGCCAGACTGGCCCGGTGAGCACCGTCAACACCCGTCGCAGCCGCCTGCACCCCGCCTGGATGGTGGCCGTCATCGCGTTCGTCGCCCTGGTCGGGGCGGCCGGGTTCCGGGCCACCCCGTCGGTGCTGCTGCGCCCGCTGCACGAGGAGTTCGGCTGGTCGCTGGGAACGATCTCCGCGGCGGTGTCGGTCAACCTCATCCTCTACGGCGTGACCGCCCCGTTCGCCGCCGCGCTGATGGAGAAGTTCGGCATCCGCCGGGTTGTCGCCCTCGCCCTGCTGACGGTGGCGGCCGGCAGCGGGCTCACCGTCTTCATGACCGCGAGCTGGCAGCTCATCGCGTGCTGGGGTGTCCTGGTCGGGCTGGGCACCGGGTCGATGGCGTTGGCCTTCGTCGCCACGGTCACCAACCGCTGGTTCGTACGGCGTCGTGGCCTGGTCACCGGCGTGCTCACCGCTGGCGGGGCGGCCGGGCAGCTGATCTTCCTGCCGGTGCTGGCCCGGCTCACCGGCGCGTTCGGCTGGCGGGCGGCGGCGCTGACCGTCACGGCGGCCGCGCTGTTGGTCGTACCTCTGGTGTGGTGGCGGCTGCGTGACAAGCCGGCGGATCTCGGTGTCACCGCCTACGGCGCGCCCGACGACGGCCCGCCACCGCCACCGGCGTCGGATGTCGGCGCGGCCCGCGCCGCCCTGCGTGCGCTGCGCGCGGCCGCCGGCACCCGGCCGTTCTGGCTGCTCGCCGGCGGCTTCGCGATCTGCGGCGCGACCACCAACGGCCTGGTCGGTACGCATTTCATCCCGGCCGGGCACGACCGCGGCATGCCGGTGACCACCGCCGCGGGCCTGCTCGCGCTGATCGGTCTCTTCGACATCGTCGGCACCGTCGCCTCCGGCTGGCTCACCGACCGGGTCGACAGCCGCCAGCTGCTCGCCGGGTACTACGCGCTGCGCGGGCTGTCGCTGCTCGTGCTGCCGGCGCTTTTCGCCGGGCAGGTGCACCCGAGCATGCTGGTGTTCATCCTTTTCTACGGCCTCGACTGGGTGGCCACCGTGCCGCCGACCGTCGCGCTGTGCCGCGAGTACTTCGGCGCCAGCGGGGCGGTGGTCTTCGGCTGGGTCTTCGCCTCCCACCAGGTCGGCGCGGCGATCGCGGCCACCGCCGCCGGCCTGGTCCGCGATCAGCTCGGCAGCTACAACGTCGCCTGGTACGGCGCGGGGGCCCTGTCGATCGGCGCCGCCATGCTGTCGCTGATGCTGCTCGCCGACCACCGCCGGGCCGCCCGGGGCGGCGTCGGCCCGGGCGGGCCGGGCATCGGGCCCGCCTTCCCCGCCGCGACCGCCCCGGCCGGTACCGCAGCGGCGCGGCGGTCCGGCCGTTA
>DASVVF010000882.1:0-3490 GCA_036386695.1 Catenuloplanes sp.
CAGCGCCGACAGCCACTCCACCGTCATCGTGGTCGGCGCGCTGCGCCACCGGGCCAGCAGCTCACCGATCAGGGCCACCGCCAGCAAATCCTCACCCCGGGTGGCGTGGTACAAAGCGCAGTGCGCGCAGGCGTTGTACACCAGTCGGTCCAGTCGCGACTGGCGGGCGGTGTCCAGGCACCGCTCGACGTCGGCGCTGTCGAAATCCCCGCCGAGCTGCCGGATCCACGCCCGGCGAGCCCGCAGCTGCATGTCCCACTCGGTGGTCTCGGCGCCGTCGGCGTCGAAGTAGGTGTCCGCGGCGTGCAGCAGCCCCACCCAGTCACCGGAGAAGTACGCCCGCTCGGCCACGGTGGAATGGCTGATCACCAGACGGACCTGGGAGCCGTGCGCCGCGGCGCTCTCCGCGGCCGACTCCACGGCACCGGGCAGGTCGCCCTCCTCCAGCAGCAGGGCGCTCAGGTTGTGCGCGGCGCGGCGCAACTCGGGCAGCCGCTGTGCCCGGCACAGCCGCACCGCCTCACGCAGCTGCGGGAACCCGGCCGGGTCGCCGTCCATGTAGCGCGCGGTCGACTCGGTGACCATCGCGCTGGCCGCGGCGTCGGCCAGGCCCAGCTGGCTGGCCAACTCGCGGGCGGTACCGGCGACGGCGACGGCCTCAGCCGGCCGGTACTGCATCACATGCAGCCGGGCCAGTTCGCCGTACGCCTCGGCCTTGGCGGCGCTGGCCGGCAGCTCGGCGAAGGTCCGCACCGCCCGGCGCAGATACTCGGCAGCGCGGTCCAGTTCGGCACGCATGTACTCGGCCTGGCCGAGCAGGGTGTCGGCGCGCGCGGCACCGTAGCGGTCGCCGCTGTCGCGCAGCCGCTCGGCGATGCGCAGCAGGTCCTTGGCGCCGCCGTCGCGGTAGAACCGGTCGCTGTCAGCCAGGAACTCCAGCCGCCGGCGTTGCAACTCGGCGGCCAGGCGGGCCGTCGGGTCGTGCTCCGCCGACCAGTGGGTCAGCGCCTGCTCCAGGTGCGCCAGCGCCGGCTCGACCGCGAACACGGCGAACGCGGCGTCGGCGGCGGCCAGCAGCGCGCGGCGGGCGTCCTCGGCGTCGGTGGCGGTGTCCTCGCCGAGCGCGGCAGTGACGGCGAGCGCCGCCACCCGGTGCCGGGCCACCACCGCGGCCAGGTCGTGGCGGCCCTGCACGGACTGCTTCTCGAACCATTCCGCGGCCCGCCGGTGCAGCGCCGCGCGCGAGGCCCGGGGCAGCCGCCGGTACGCCACGTCGCGCAGCAACTGGTGCCGGAAGGCCAGCTCCGACTCACCTGCCACGGTGGACGTGGCGCCGGCGGTGGCCAGCATGTCGCGGCGGCACAACCCGCGCAGGGCCCGGCCCACCTCGTCGTCGGAAAGGCCGACCATCGCGCTGACGGCACCGGGCCACACGTTGTCGCCGACCACCGCGGCGGCGTGCAGCACGGTGCGCTCGGCGGTGTCCAGCAGGTCGATGCGGTTGGCGACCACGCCGTGCACCGTCTCCGGGGTGCTGATGTCCGCGTCCAGGTCCAGCTCTCCACCGGCGGCCCGTTCCGCCAGCATCCGGACGTACTCCACGATGTACATCGGGTTGCCGCCGGTGATGGTGGCCAGCCGGCCGGCAAGCGAGCCGGCCAGATTGTGCCGGTGCAGCAGAGTGGACACCAGCTCCCGTAGCGCCGGCCCGCGCAGCGGCGCCAACGACACGGTCAGCGCGCCCGGTGGCCCACCGGCCCAGGCCGGCTGTTCCTCCAGGAGCTCCGGCCGGTATGTGCACAGGACGAACAGCGGCACGTCGCCGACGGACTCCAGGAGCCCGGCCAGGAACCGCACCATGGCCGGGTCGGCGTAGTGCAGGTCCTCGATCACCAGCACGGTCGGCAGGTTGCGGGCCAGAGCCACCAGCACGTCGCGCCAGGCCGCCTCGATCTCACCGGCGTTCACCGGGCGCCCGTGCAGCCCGGCCAGCGGACCGAGCAGCTGCGCCAACCGGTCCACGTCCTCGGCCGGCACCACCGCCGACAGCGCCGCGCACAACCGGTTGCGGGCGGTGGCCTCGTCGTCGGTGTCCAGCACGTCCGCCTGCGCCTTGACGATCTCCGCCAGGGCGGCGTACGGGCCGCCGTCGCCGTACGGCAGGCACCGCCCGGTGCGCCACCGCACCATCACGTCCGGCGCGGACGCCATCTGCCGGGCCACCTCGCGCACCAGCCGGCTCTTGCCCACCCCGTGCATCCCGACCACCGACAGCAGTCGGCTCTCCCGCTCCCGCAGGCAGCGCAGCAGGGCGGAGGTGACCAGTTCCAACTCCTGACTGCGGCCGACCAACGGCACGGTCTCGTCGTCCTCGACCAGCTGGACCCGGCCGGCCGGTGCCTGCGCCAGCCACACCTCGACGGGTTGCGACTTGCCGGCCACGGTCACATGCTGCGGTCCGTCGGCGTAGCGGATCGAGCCGACGCTGGCCCGCCGGGTCGCGGCCGAGACCAGTACCCCGCCGTCGGGTGCGTGGTGCTGCAACCGCGACGCGGTGGCGACCACGTCGCCGGAGACCATCGCCTCGCCGGCGTTGCGGGCGGCGGCCAGGTCGACGAGGGCTTCGCCGGTGGCGATGCCGACCCGGGCGCGCATCGGGTACCGCCCGGCCAGCGGCCGTCCATCGAGGACCCGCTGCAGGTCGAGGCCGGCGCGCACCGCGCGCGGGGCGTCGTGCTCGGTTTCGACCGGGATGCCGAAGACCGCCACGACGGCGTCCCCGATGTACTTCTCCAGGATGCCGCCGTAGCGGTGGATCACCTCGCGGGCCGACGCGAAGTAGGCCAGCTGCAGTTGGCGCAGGTCCTCCGGATCGAGGTTCTCGGCCATCCGGGTGAAGCCGGCCAGATCGAGGAAGAGCACCGTGACGGTGCGGCGTTCCTCGCGCACGACCTCGCGGGCCGCGGAGGTCGTGGACAGCGGATGCCCGCAGTCGGTGCAGAACTCCAGGCTGGCGGCGACCAGGGCCTGACACACCGCGCACCGGGTGTGCAGAGCGGTCCCACACCGGCCGCAGAAGCGGTGGCTCGGATCGGCCGGGGCGCGACACTGCAGACAGACGCGCTCGATCATCTCGCCTCGGTTTGCTGCTCGTGAACGTATACGGCCACCCCCGGCCGGGACCTGTCGCCGGCTGGTGTGCCCACGCTATCGCCTTGTGGCGCGAATGCGCGATCCGTATGTCCGGCGCCCGACAACCTCCGGCGGTGGCCGGCGAAGGCGCGGTACTGTGCGGCAATGCCGTCGGCGGTAGCCGACACCTGACGCGGGGAGTTCTGACATGACCGACACGGCAGGATCCACGAAGAAGCCGAATACGGACGGTGACACGGACACCACCGGCACCGGCGTCTGCTCGGAGCCGGAGGGCAAGGCACCGGCGAAGCCGCCCACCTCGGAGCCGGCCAGGGCCAAATGAGACAACGGGAAC
>DASVVF010000883.1:0-2818 GCA_036386695.1 Catenuloplanes sp.
CTGGGCCTGGCGGTGCTGCCCGTGGCGGCGCCTGCCCGGGCCGCCGGCCCCGGCCCGGCCGGCGTCGACGCACCCGGCCCCGACCCGGCCACGATCGAGCGGTACGTCACCGACTACGCGCGCCGGGCCGGCTATCCCGGCGTGGCCGTTGCGATCACCAGGAACAACCGGGTGGTGCTGGCCGCCGGGTACGGCCACGACTCGTCGGGGGCCGCGATGACCGCCCGGACACCGATGCCGGTGGCGTCGGTGAGCAAGTCCTTCACCGCGATGGCCGTACTGCGCCTTGTCGAGGCGGGCCGGGTGCGGTTGGACTCGCCGGTGCGTGAGCACCTGCCGGAGTTCCGGATCGCCGACCCACGCGGTGACCGGATCACCGTACGGCAGCTGCTGAACCACACCTCCGGGATCAGTGATCGCAGCCATCCGGAGAAGAGCCTGCCGCAGCCGGACTCGCTGGCCGGCGCGGTCGAACGGGCCCGCACCGCCACCCTCGTCGCGCAGCCGGGCACCGAACACCACTACACCAACACGAATTACCACATCGCGGCCCGGCTGGTGGAGGTCGTCGCCGGGCAGCCGTTCGGGGAGCAGCTGCGCCGGCACGTCCTGGAACCGCTCGGGATGCGGGCCAGCGCGACGATCGACGCGGCTCCCCGCGACCTCCCGGACAACCTGCGCCGGGGCCACAGCTACGCCTACGGGGCGTCGGTCGCCGTCGCCGAGCCGCACCGGTTCCTCAACGGCTCCGACGGCCTGATCACGACCGCCGACGACATGGCCCGGTGGCTCATCCTGCACAACAACGGCGGCCGGGCCGCCGACGGGACCCGGCTGGTCAGCGCCGGGGTCCTCGCCGCCCTGCACCGCCCGACCAACCCCGGGTCGAGGTACGGGTTGGGGTGGCAGCTCGACCAGCAGGGCCGGGTGCACCACACCGGCATCTGGTTCACGTACACCGCGAGTCAGCTGTTGCTGCCGTCCGGTTACGGCATCGCGGTGATGAGCAACAGCGGTATCGGTCCCGGCAACGAGGGCACCGCCGGCCTCGCCGAGGGTCTGGCCGCCATCCTGGACGGCGGTACACCGAAGGTCGGTCCCCCGGTACGGCTGCTGATCGACCTGGTGCTGGGCGCGTTCACGCTGCTGAGCCTGGCGTTGGGTGTTCGCACCGTGCGGCGCGCCCCGGGGTGGGCCCGGCGGCTGGCCGACCGGCCCGGGTGGCGGCCGGCGCTGCGACTGCTGCCCCGGCTCGTTCCGTTGGGGCTGCTGGCCGGGCTCCCGGCCCTGCTCGGTCGGCTCGTCGGCGGCGGGCGCGACCTGACCCATGCCCAACTCCTGCACTATTCGGCCCCGCTGGTGCTGTGGTCGGTGGTCGCCAGCCTGATGGGCGTGAGTGTGTTGCTGGCCCGGGCGCACGCCCTGCTCCGACTGCGCCGGGCCACCCGGACAGCGCCCGCGACCAGGGCTCCGGCCCAGGTCGCGGCGCTCTAGGATCAATGCCCGTGATGACCTTCGCGCGGGATTGGTGGGCGGCCGACCGGCGGCCACCCCGCTGGGCGGTGCTGACCGTCGCGGTGATCCTGACGTTCGTCGGGCTCCTTGGGCGCGGCCTGCCGGGGTGGGCGATCGGCGCCGTGCTGCTCTCGACCGGTACGGCGCTGGCCCTGGTGGGCGCGTACCCACTGGTCTCGCTCGGCATCGGTGCGGCGCTGAGCCTCGCCGCGGCGGTGGCCATGGCGACCGCGGTGCCGTTGTGGAGTGTCGCCCTGGCGGCGGCGGTGGTCGTGCTCAGCGGCCTGGCCGGGCGCCGGATGACCACTGCCGGGCCGGCCCTGGTCGTCTTCGCGGCTGCCGCCCTGCTCACCTTCCCGGTGACCGCCGAGGGGGAACGGTCCTGGGGCACCGGCCTGCTGATGCTGATCATCTGCGTGGCGGCACCCTGGTCCGCCGGGCGGTACGCGCGCCAGCAGGCCGAACTCGTCGAATCCGCGGCGCAGCGGGCCCGGCTGCGCGAACGCACCCGCATCGCGCAGGACATGCACGATTCACTCGGCCACGAGCTGAGCCTGCTGGCCCTGCGGGCCGGCGCGCTCGAGCTGGCGGCCGATCTGCCCGACCGGCACCGGACCGCGGCCGGCGAGCTACGCGCCGGCGCCGGCGACGCGACCGGGCGGTTGGCGGACATCATCGGCGTGCTGCGGGACGGCGACCCGGCCGGGCTGGACCCGGCCCGGGGCGGGATACCGGACCTCGTCGAGCGGGCCGCCGACGTCGGAATGGCGGTGTCGCTGAGCTGGCACGGCGGTCAGGACCAGCCGTCCATGGTGGAGCGGGCCGCCCACCGGGTCGTCCAGGAGGCGCTGACCAACGCCAGCAAGCACGCGCCGGGCGCGGTGGTGACCGTCCGGGTGGTGGTCGAGCCGGCCCGGACCCGCGTCACGGTCACCAACGGGCCACCCCGGGACGCCCCCCGGCGGGTGGCCGGCACCGGAATCGGCCTGATCGGGCTGAGCGAGCGGACCCGGCTGTGCGGCGGGACGTTCCGCGCCGGACCGCGCGACGGCGGCTTCGAGGTCGCGGCCGACCTTCCGCACCAGGTGTCGTCGTGATCCGGGTCCTGCTGGCGGACGACGAGGTGATGATCCGCATCGGGGTGCGGACGATCCTCACCGCCGACCCCGGGATCGAGCTGGTGGCGGAGGCCGGGGACGGACGGGAGGCGATCGAGCTGACCCGGGCACATCGGCCCGACGTGGCCCTGCTCGACGTACGGATGCCCCGGCTGGACGGGCTCGCCGCCGCCACCGAGATCCTG
>DASVVF010000884.1:0-3223 GCA_036386695.1 Catenuloplanes sp.
CCTTCCGTTCACCTCAGCCCGCACGGGCACACCGGCGCGGCGCCACACCCCGCGACGCCGCAGCGTGGCGCAATGGCCACTGCTCGTTAACCCTAGGAACACCACGCCGTCATGTCACCAAACAGAAGATGAACTTTGCCCCGACTGGAGGCTGACCCACCGCGGCGCGGCCACGGCAGGACTTCACCCGATCGTCGCCTGCCCGTCCTTCACCGACGCCCTCGACAGGTTCACCGTGGAATACGGGTATCCCCGACGTGGGTTGGTGGGGTGGCGACAATGTTCGTGCTCGTCCTGATCGTCCTGGCCGTCCTCGGCAGCACCACCTGGGTGGTGCTGAACCGACCCGTGTCCGGGCACGCCGTCGTGCACGACCGGGCGAGCGCCCGACTGCTCGCCGCGAGCGCTCTCGCGTTGGCGATCGGCCTCCTCTACGGCCTCGGCGTCCTGTTCTAAGGCCATGCCGGTGTTTCCGGTTCCAGGGCCATGCCGGTGTTTCCGGTTCCAGGGCCATGCTGGTGTTTCCGGGGTGGTGCCGTTGTCACGTTCCGGTGCCGGTGGGTGTCCGGGCATGTCATGTGACGTTCACACGACTTCCGTTTACAACCCACCGGGGCGCCACGCCGACCCGCCACGGTGATGGCATGTCACCGACTCGTTGGCCCGCTGCCCCGGTGGTGGTGCACCCCCTGACCGTCGCGGTGCCGCCCGCAGCCGCCGCACCGAAGCGATTCGACCTGCAGGCCCACCGCGGCGGTCTCGCCCGGTACCCGGAGAACACCCTGGCCGCGTTCGGCGACGCCCTGCGTCTCGGGGTCAGCACCCTGGAACTGGACGTGCACATCAGCCGCGACGGGCACGCGGTGGTCACCCACGACCGGCGCGTCGAGGCCGGCAAGTGCGTCGACACCACCCCCGCCACCCCCGGCGACCCACAGTTCCCGTACGTCGGCGAGCTCGTCCACACGCTCACCCTGGACCAGCTGCGCACCATCGACTGCGGCAGTCGCACCCACCCCCGCTTCCCCGGGCAGGTTCCGGTGCCGGGCGCGCGGATGCCGCTCCTGCGGGAGGTCTTCGACCTGCTGGTGCGGCACCGGGCCCACGACGTCACCGTGAACGTGGAACTGAAGGTCCACGCCGGGGCGCCGTCCGAGACCGCCCCCCGGGAACGGTTCGTCCGCGTGGTCGCCGATCACGTCCGCGCCGCCGGGATGCTGCCCCGGGTGACGATCCAGAGTTTCGACTGGGCCACGCTGATGCTGATGCGCCGGGTCGAGCCACGCCTGCCCATCACCGCGCTGATCGACCACGACTCCCTGCGCGCCGACGCGTCCGGGATTTCCCCGTGGCTCGGCGGGCTCGACCTCGCCGACTTCGGCGGCGATCCGGTCGCGGCGGTCCACTCGTTCGGCGTGGACGCCTTCGCGCCGGTGCACGGGTTCCCGGAAGGCGGCGGTGTCAACAACGCCGGCTACCGCCCGTACGTCACCCGGGACCTGGTCCGGCGGGCCCACGGGTACGGCATCCCGGTGATCCCGTGGACGGTCGACGACCCCGACACCATGAACAAGCTGCTCGACGACGGTGTCGACGGGATCATCACCAACCGCCCGGACGTGCTGCGTACGGTTCTCGCGGCCCGCCTCCTGCCGCTGCCCGCCCCTGCGGGCCGGGACGCGGCGGACGTGGAGTGGACGGCCTTCGGCCCGACCGACGACGCCCGGATCCCCTGTCTCGGCGTGCCGGCCGCGTCCGGGACCTAGCCCGACCCGGGGAGCCCGCCGCGCGTGCGCGGCGGGCCTCGGCGTCTTCGGCTAGCAACGCTTCCAGGTGAGGTTGTTCGTCGAGACGTCGGTCGAGTAGACCGTCGCATCGGCGGCGACGGGGGCGGGCGCGGTGACCCGCAGCTTCGTCTTGACGACCACGAAGTGCGGTTGGCCGCAGGCCCCGAACACCTGCCGGCTGGCGGGGACCCGGTGGGCGGTGTGCCAGGTGTCGTCGGACGGGCTGCGCAGCCGCTCATCGGCCCGGATCTCCGCCGAGTTGGCGCTCAGGTAGCTGACCGACACCTCCCCGGCGGCGCCGGCCGGCAAGCTGGCCGACCCCCGCTGGTCGATGAGTTCGACCGCGGACGTGTAGCCGGCCGGCGGGGTGACGCTGACAAAGATGGTGCAATCACGGGTGGCCGACAAGGCCCCCACGTTCGGGCCCACTTCCACCCCGTACTGGGAGTAGATCAGCGCGGCGGCGTGCCGGTCCGGCGTGGTGGATCTCCGTCGTGTCGGCCGGCATTGGTGAGCATGAGTTCCCCGTTCGACTCGGCAATATCCACAGTGGGCGGCCCACGCTAGACCCCGCGCGCCAGTCGCCCCGGCGCTGCGTGACGGCTTGACAGCAGTCTGCTCACCCCGCGCCGCAGTGGGAGGGGTTACCCGCACCGGCGGCTCCCAACGGCTTGACTGATCCGGGTAGCCTCTGCGGGCGCACGATGGGATCGGAGTTCGCCTCATGATCACTACGGGGTTCAGACGGCAAGGTAATGGGGGAACCGGTGGATAGACGCAGGCTGGCCCGGGTGGGCGCGGTGATATCGGCCATGGCGGCGCTGGCCGGCTGCACCTCGTCCGCGGAGGAGGTCGCGACACCGGGCCTGGAACCACGCGGCACCGTTCTGACCACGGTCAAGCCCACCCGGCAGGACCTGACCAACCGGATAAGCCTGACCGGCAAGGTGACCATCAACCCGGTCTTCGGGATCGTCGCCCCCGTCAAGGGCGAGCTGCGGTACATGCAACGGGAACGGGCGACGACACCCGCCACCGAGGCGCTCTGGGTGGCCACGGTCTGGGACAAGGGCATTCCGCACCGGGTACGCATCCCCAAGGGTTCGACCATGGCGGGTCGGCTGATGGAGGACCGCTCCGCGGTCAGCGCCGGGATGCCCATCGTGTCCGCCAGGCACGCCGCGTACGGGATCGTCGCGGACATCGACAGCGCCCAGGCGTACCGCATCTCCGGGGCGGTGGAATCCGTACAGGGGCAGATCAAGAACGGACCGGGCCCGTTCCCGTGTACCCCGCTCGGCACGATCGCGGCCCTGCCGGCCGGGACGGTCCCGCCGGCGCCGACGGCCACGCCGACGGCGCAGGCGTCCCGTTCGCCGGGTGCGCAGCCGCAGGGCGACGTGCCGCCGGCGGCCGAGCCCGGCGGTGAGGGTTCG
>DASVVF010000885.1:0-2009 GCA_036386695.1 Catenuloplanes sp.
CCCATCTCCAGCAGCAGCCGGAACCCCCACCGGGTCGCCTCGTGCTCGCCGGTGGTGAGCAGCATCTGCGCCGGCATCCGGCGGCGCAGCTCCGCGTACCCCCAGTAGTCGTCGGCCAGCAGGGGCTCCTCCAGCCAGCGCAGCCCCACCTCCGCGGCGCCGTGCGCCAACCGGGTGGCGTAGTCCAGGTCGAGCGACATCCAGCAGTCCCACATCAGCCAGAAGTCGTCGCCGACCCGTTCGCGCATGGTCCGCAGCGCGTCGAGGTTGCGCCGCAGGCCCTCCTCGCCCTCCGCGGGGCCGTGGTGCAGGGGCAGCTTGCCGCCGATGAAGCCGAGGTCCTTGGCCAGGTCCGGGCGGGGGCCGGTGGCGTAGAAGACCAACTCGTCGCGTACCGCGCCACCGAGGAGGTGGTAGACCGGCTCCTGGCGCAGCTGGCCGAGCAGGTCCCACAGGGCCAGGTCCACGCCGCTGATCGTGTTGAGGACCACACCCTTACGCCCGTAGTGCAGTGTGGACAGGTACATCTGGTCCCAGATCTTCTCCAGGTCGGTGACCAGTTGCCCTTCGACCAGCCGGGCCAGGTGGTGCTCCACGATCCAGGCGCCCAGTACCCCGCCGGTGGTGACGCCGAAGCCGATCGTGCCGTCGTCCGCCTCGGCCTCGACGACCAGGGTGCCCAGCACGTTGATCCCGAAGGCCTGCCGGCTCTGCCGGTACTGCGGGTACTTCGCCATCGGGGTGGCGATGTGGTCGTCGATCCAGTGCCCGGCGGCCTGGTCGTGGTAATCCGCTCCGGCGCCGCGGACCAGGAACGCGCGCAGCTGGCGGATCTTTCGCCCGGTCAGGACTGACACAGCACCAGCACCTTGCTCGCGTCGAGTTCACCGGAGGCCAGCCGGGCGAACGCGGCCGGTCCGTCCGCCAGGGTGACCCGGCCCTCGATCAGGTACTCCAGGCCGGGCGGGTCGGTCGCGACCCACCGAGCCGTGTCGCGGAACTCCGCCGACGGGTAGCAGAAGCTGCCGACGATGCTGCGCTCGTGGGTGCTCACCTCGTACGCGGCCAGGCTGACCTGCGGCGCGTTCATCCCCACCAGCACGATCCGGGCGCCGAAGCCGGAGGCGGCGAAGCCGTCGCGCAGGCTGCCCCCGGTGCCGACCGCGTCCAGCACCACCGTCGCCGGGCCGCCGAGCAGGTCCCGGACCCGGTCGCCGACGGTTCCGGCGGCCGGGTCGACGGTGGTGAAGCCCAGCTTCTCCACCAGCGACCGGCGGTTGGCGCTGAGTTCGCTGACCGCCACCCGCTCGGCACCGAGCCGGCGGGCGGCCAGCGCGCAGGCCTGGCCGATGGGGCCGCCGCCGATGACCAGCACCCGGTCGGCCGGGGTGACCGCACCGCGTCGGCCCGCGTGGTAGCCGACGGCGAGCGGTTCGACGAGCGCCCCGTACTCCTCCGGGAGGTTGTCCGGCAGGCGGACGACGTTGCCGGCCGGTACGGTCATCAGCTCGGCGAAGGCCGACCGCAGGGTCGGGTCCACGCCGATCACCCGGCGTCGGGGGCAGAGTTGTTCGCTGCCGTCGGCGCAGGCCGGGCAGTCGGCGCAGCCGATCACCGGGTTGACCGTGGCCACCGCCCCTCGCACCAGGCCGAGGTCGGCGGGGACCGCGTCGCCCACCGCGACGACGCGCCCGACGGTCTCGTGGCCCATGATCTGTCCGGCGTGCCGCCGGCCGTTCTCGCCGGTGTAACCGTGCAGGTCGGAGCCGCAGATGCCGGTCGCCGTGATGCGCAGCAGCACCTCGTCGGGGCCGGGCACCGGGTCCGGGTGTTCTTCCAGGCCCAGGTCGGCGGGGCCGCGAAAGACGAGTGCGCGCATGGATCTTCCTTCCGGTGGACCGGACCGAGGTCCGGTCCGGGCTCGTCCAAAGAACGCGGTCGAACGGGACCTAGCCCGGTGCGACCACGCCGTCCGGGTAGCGGTCGAAGACCTTGGGGTCGTACAGCGG
>DASVVF010000886.1:0-10761 GCA_036386695.1 Catenuloplanes sp.
CCTGCGGCGGCCAAGATGGCGGCGGCTGACAGCAACAGCGAAGCGACGGGACCCGGCCGGCCGGGCTACCGTAAAGACACGGGTGCGGCCGGTTGTAGCGGCCGGCAGCCCCACCCCTGACCGCTACCAGGGAGCCCCGCCATGCCGCCCACGCTCGGCGAACAACTCGCCACCCATCGCCACCACCGCCGAATGTCCCAGCGTGACCTGGCCGAGGCTGCGGGCGTCTCCGTCGACGTCGTCCGAAAGCTTGAGCAGGGACAGCGGCACGCGGCCCGATTGGACAGCGTCGCCAGCCTCGCCCATGCCCTCGACATTTCTCCCGCCGAGCTGCTGGGCAAGCCTCGCGGCCTTGCCTCTGGTGGTGAAGATGGTGAGATCAGCGCGATCCGCCGGAGCATTCTCGGACTGACCCTCACCACCACCGAGCTGCCTACACAGGACAACCTCGACGACGCCGTCAGGGAGCTGTGGCGGCTGTACTGGTCCGGGCGGTACGCCGAGCTGGCCCGGGAGCTGCCGCCGCGTATCAGCCATGCCAGGGCCTTCACGTCCGTCGACGGAGACCGGCGCCCGGCGTACGCAGTGCTGGCCGAGCTGCTGCAGATGACCGCGTCGCTACTGGCGCATCTTGCCCACGAGGACCTGGCCCACCTGGCCCTGGCCGAGGCAGACCGCGCCGCTCAGGAGTCCGACGACCAGCTCCTTGCCGCCAGCATGCAGGCCACGCGTTCCTGGGTGCTGTCCCGGCAGGGCCTCTGGTCGGAGGCTGAGCTGGTCGCCCTCGCCGCCGCTGACCGGGTCGAGCCTTCCATGTCCCGGGCGTCCGTCGACCAGGTTGCCGTTTGGGGCGAGCTGCTGCGCTACGGCACCACGGCCGTCGCGCGGTCGGGGCGGCAGGCGGAAGCTCAGCAGCTCCTCGGGCTGGTCAATACCGCTGCGGCGAGGATGGGTACCGACCGGCCAACGCGGTACGTCGGTACAGCGTTTGGGCCCACGGTCGCCGCGATGAAGGCCATTGACGTGGCGATTGCTGCGGATCGGCCGAGGAAGGCTTTGAAGCTCGCTGAGCGTGTCGATCGGCCTCAAGTCGCTCCGACGGCGATGCACGCCCGCTACCTGCTGAATGTGGCGTGGGCCCAAATGACGGACTGGCGTAGTCAGGACGCCGTCGACACGCTGCGTCGGGTTGAAGGCTTGGCGCCGGAGATGCTGCCGCACCAGACCATCGCCCGCACCATTGTGGCGGAGCTCCTGCCCCGGCGCGGTAAGCAGCGCCTGCCCGGCCTGGTCAGCCTCGCAGACCGCATCGGCGTCGCGGCCGGGTAGGACACGACGCCCTACTGCGGCTGAGACTTTGCTGTCGCCGTAGGGCAAGGCGCCTCATCGCGTTGCATCACCGGGTTTCTACGCTCCGTATGGAGCGTGGAGTGCTCAACATTGGCCCTCGCCACGCCCCTCGAAACCGGTGTCGGTAAGCGAGGAGATTCCCATGCGACAGGCGCGGCACATCAGTCACGGACGGCGCCGGCGCTGGTTGCGGCCTTGGCAGGTCATCTGCCAATGCGCCCTGGGAGCGTGGCCGTGTCCGACGTTGTCGGTCAGCGCCCGTTCGCCCAGGCGACTGCCGGTCAATGAGCGTCCTGAGTGGAACGGGCCCACGCGGGTGCTGCCCAACGCGACGTTCCGGCTGAACCCCGGGCAGCTCAGCCGGTCCCGGGGGAACGGCCGGTGAGCCGTCCCGATGGGCATGTGCCGGCGCGGCCGTCGTGGGAGTGCTCGGCGTGCGGCAGGCCGTGGCCCTGCGCGCCGGCGCGGGCCGAGCTTTCCGAGGCATTCGACCCGGTCGAGCTGGGCGTCCTGGCGGGGGAGCGGCTGGCCGAGGCCGCCGGGGACTTGCCGGCCCTGTCGCCGGAGCAGCTGTTCGAGCGCTTCCTGGGTTGGACTCGACCGCGGCGGCCGACGTGAATGACGCGGCGGGCCGGTGTCGATGGCGTGCAGGCTGCCCAGTCTCATTGACCTTGACAAATTACATTGCTCGAACTGGGTTCACAACTGAGCCTTCGCCTCTTACCCGCCGACCGGCCGGGTGCGTTTGATTGATCTGCGCCACGGCTTGCGCGCAGGGTCTGAGCGGGCCGGTGCCGCTGGCGCAACCCGTTGACACGCATTCACGACGGCGAGGCTACCGCCGCAATTCACCCGGTAGCGCTGCCTGAGCAGGCAGGGCGGCCCGATCTCCTTCGTCGCCCCACCCGCGGGGTTTGGACTTTCGAGATGTCCTATTCGTATTTCAAAACGGTCACCCATGGCTATTGTTGCTTTGGAGAAGATTGTCACATTCGAGAGTCGGTGGGGTCTTGTCCCGAGCAGATGCACTCCGGCGGGTGAGCGCCGCGGCCCTCGTCGTGGCCCTGGTGGTGGCCACGATCATCGTCTTCCGGACCACGCCGGCCGCCGCCGCCCCGACGCCGAGCCAGGACACCCCGGCCGTGCAGGGCACCGTGCAGGCGGTCGTCAAGGACGCTGCCGGCCGCACGTACATCGGCGGGAACTTCACCTCCATCGGCCCGCGGATCGGCAAGGGTGCGCGGATGACGGCGACCGACGCCTCGCCGGCCCTCGGCTGGCCGGACGTCGCCGGCGGCACCCCGTCGCAGATCAACGCCACGGCACCCGACGGCGACGGCGGCTGGTACATCGGCGGGAACTTCACGACGGTCGGGGGCGTGGCCCGCACCCGCCTGGCCCACATCCTGCCCAATGGCATCCTGGACCCGAACTTCAACGTCGCGGCCGACAACCCGGTCTGGGCGATGGCGGTGGATCAGGCCGCCGGCCTGCTGTACGTCGGCGGGCAGTTCACGACCCTCGGCGGCGCGTCCCGCGCCCGGCTCGGGCGGATCTCGACGATCGCCGGGCTGGTCGACATCTGGAATCCCGGCGTCGCCAACGGCCAGGTCAACGCGATCGGCCTGAGCGGAACCGGGGAAAACGCCATCGTCTACGTCGCCGGCTCCTACAGCGGCACCGGCATAACGATCGGCGGCGCGGTCCGCCAGCGGCTCGCCGCGATCCCGGCCAACAACACCACCGCCACGAGCTGGAACCCCTGCGTCACAGCCACCGTGAGCGCGCTGGCGGTCACCGACGGCGACGTCTACGTCGGCGGCTCGTTCTCGGCCGTCAACGGCACCAACCCGAGCGCGACGAACTGCGGCATCGGCACGACGGTTCGCCAGCGGATCGCCCGCTTCCCGCTCGGCAGCAGCACGGTCGACACGGGCTGGAACCCGTGCGCGAGCGGCACCGTCAACTCGCTCACCGTCAGCGGCACCGACGTCTACCTCGGCGGCGCGTTCACCACGGTCAACGGCAGCCGCGCCACCGCCCCGTGCTCGGGCGGCACGGCCCGCGGCCGGCTCGCGAAGTTCTCCACCAGCTCCGACACGGCCGCCGCGGGCTGGAACCCGTGCGCGCAGGCCGCCGTGACCGCGCTGTCGGTGGCCGGCGACTACCTCTACGCGGGCGGGTCGTTCAACGCAGCCGGCGGCAGCAGCGCGGGATCGTGCTCACCCACGACCTCGCGCGGCCGGATGGCCCGTTTCGCCACCTCGGACGGCACGCTGACGAGCTGGGACCCGAACCTGTCCAACTCGGTGAGCGGCCTCGCCATCCAGACCGTGAATGGGGTGACCAGCATCTACGCCGGGGGGACGTTCGTGACCGGCGGCCCCGGCGCCCGCCGGACGAACCTCGCGCGGCTGACCCCCACCGGCCAGCTCGACCCGACCTGGATCCCGGTCAGCGGCGGCGCGGTGATCAACGCGCTGGCAGTCGACAACACGAACAACCGGCTGTTCATCGCCGGCAATCTGATCGACCTCAACGGGGAGGTCGACGAGACGGCCTACGCGCTGTCGACCACCGGTGACGGCACGACGAACGAGGTCTGGGACCCGCAGGTGCAGGCGGTCTTCACCCCCAGCGACTCCGGCCAGGCGGTCATCGACATGGTCTACCACGACGGCTACGTCTACCTCGTCGGCGACTTCGGCCAGGTGGGTACGAAGGTCGGCGATCAGATCGCCCGCGTCTCGGCCGACACCGCCGCCGTGGACGAGGCGTGGGACCCCCCCGGCAAGCCGGTCGGCGGTGCCAACGCCTCGAACCCCTGCGGCGGCGTCTCCGCGCCCAGCTGGAACGGCCTCAATTCGATCGCCGTGCACGACGGCTACATCTACTACGGCGGCACGATCGGCATCAACGACGCGCCGAACAGCGCCTGCGGTATCCGGCGCGTCGCGCGGGCGAGCATCGCGACAGGTGAGCTGGACTCGACCTGGAATCCGCCCCTCGGCGGCCCGACCAACGGGACGAGCTCAGCGGGGGTCTCGCAGCGGGTCTACTCGTTCGCGTTCGACGACGACTACGTCTACGTGGGCGGCGAGTTCACCCAGCAGCCCAACGGCAGCACCGCCATGACGCAGCCCCGGCTGGCCCGGGTCGCGCTCGCGGGCAACGCCACCGGTGCGCTGGACCCGGACTGGGCACCCCGACCCAACGGCACGATCTCCGCGATGCGGGTCGCCGGCGGCCATCTCTACGCCGGCGGCGGCTTCACCCAGCTCGCCGGAGCCCCGACCCCCACGCTGTTCACCGGGCTGGCGCGGATCTCCACGACCACCCCGCCCACGTACGACAGCGCCTGGCTCCCCGCGCCCAGCGGCACCATCGAGGCGCTGTGGCTCGACGGCAGCCAGCTGTCGGTCGGCGGTGGGTTGACGACGCTTGCCGGTGTCACCACCGCCGGCTTCGCGCGGATCGGGACCGCCACCGGCCAGGTCCGGGTGGTCCACGAGCTGGCTCCGACGGACGACGGCGGCAGGTTCAACCTTCAGATCAACGGGATCAGCTACAAAGAGAACGCAACCGATGGCCAGGACACCGGCGTCCAGGATGTCTACAACGGGACCAACACGGTCGGCGTGACCCCCGGCACCGGGACCGCCCTGGACGACTACGGCACGGCGATCGACTGCCGGGACGCCGCCGACGTCGTCGTGGCAACCGACGACGGCCCCGGCCCGCTGGACGTCGAGGTGGACGAGGGCGAGGTCGTCACCTGCACGGTCACCAACACGCGCATCCCGCCGGCGGTGACGGCGATCAGTCCCACCGTGGGGACGACCTCCGGCGGGACGTCGGTGACCATCACCGGGACCGGCTTCACGGACGCCACCGCGGTCACGTTCGGTGGCGTCGCGGCGGGTTCCGTCGTCGTGGTCAGCGACACCACGCTGACCGTGAACTCGCCGCCGGGCAGCACCGGTGTGGTCGGCGTGATCGTGACGGCCCCCGGCGGGACCAGCGCCACCGGGGCTGCGGCCTCGTACCGTTACCTTCCGCCCACCGTGGTCGGCCTCAGCGCGTCCAGCGTGACGCCGACGCACGGCAGCGAGATCACCCTCACCGCCGGGGTCACCCCGGGCACACCGAGCGGGCAGGTCACCTTCTCCAACGTGCCGTCCACCGGGCCGCAGGCCGGGCAGACCGTGTCGCTCGGCTCGGCGCCGATCAGCGCCGCCGAGGCCGAACTGGACGTGATCCTGCCGACGCTCGGCCGCAACAGGATCACCGCGCACTACGCCGGCGACGCCGGCCACCTGGCCGGCACCTCGTCCGCCGTCGACGTGGAGTTGAGCGCGAGGCAGGGCCAACTCGTCGTCCGCCAGTTCCGGTTCTCCGGGCCGGGCGGCGGCGCAGACCAGTTCGTCGAGCTGTACAACACCGGCGCTGCGCTGTCACTGGCCGGGTTCAGCGTGGACGGAGACGGTGCCACGACGCTGCTGTCCAACAGCGCACCCACCCTGGCCACCGGACAGTCCTACCTCGTCGCCGGGTCGGCGTACTCGCTGACCGGGGTGGCGGCGGCGGACCTGTCGGTTTCCGGGATCGGCACCGACGGGGTGCGGATCGTGGCCCCGGACACCGCCGACACCGTCACCGACGCGGTCGGCATCTCCACCAGCCACCACACCGGTGCGGCGCTGCCGGCGATGTCCGGAACGCCAACCGACCAGTACGCCTGGACCAGGCTGTCCACCGCGGGCAGACCGCAGAACACCGGCAGCAACGCGGCGGACTTCACCCTCGTGTCGACCACCGGTGCGACGGTCGGCGGCGTGCAGTCCTGCCTGGGCACACCCAACCCGACGGCGGTCGACTCGCCACGGCAGCAGAACGCCAGCCTGCTGTCCACCCTGCTGGATCCCTCGGTGAGTTCCACCGCGGCGCCCAATCGGACGGTGGTGCCCGCCAACGCCACGGATCCGGCCATGCTGGTCGTGCGGCGCACGATCACGAACAGCTCCGCGACGGCGGTGACCAGCGCGCGGTTGGTCATCACGTCGTTGAGTCAGGTCAACGGGCCCCCGAAGCCCGGCGTCGTGGTGCAGCCGGCCAGCCCGGCGTACCTTCGCGTCATCAACCCCGGCGCCGCCACGAGCGTGCTGCCGGTGACCGGCGGAGGCACCGTCACCGTGCAGAACCTGTCGATCGACGCCCCGGCGACGGTCCCACCGGGAGGCGGCATCTCCACGACGCTCACCGTGCCGTTGCCGCCCAGCGGGCTGGCCCCGAACGCTTCGGTGAACATCTCGGTCAGCTTCGCCATCGACCGCACCGGCACCTACTGGTTCGGCTACGACGTCCGGGCCCTGCACGAGGTCACCTTCACCGTCGACACCGCATGGGCCCGCACCCGCGCCGGTGAAGCCGCCGGAGACAGTGGCGCACTGCGATAGCCCGGCTCCTGGAGAGCAGTCTTCTCCGGTACCGGCACCACGTGGCATGGGTCTCAGCCGGCATCGTTATGCGTGGGGTGCGGAGTTCGCGCCGCCGCTCCTCACCCGTCCTGACAGGTCCTCTCGTACGGCAGGTCGGGCACGTAGCGCCCCCATTCCTCCGGGGTCAGGCCGCCGGTGACCGCGCAGGCGCGCTCGATCACGTGGTGGCGGAGATGGTTGAGAGGCGCCAGATTCCACACACCGGCGGAGCGGCGGGAGCCGGCGGCCAGGCTGTTCCCGTCGGCACTGAAGGCCATCGTGGACGTCGAGCTGGTCTGGCCGTCAAGTTGGGCCAGGCGGCGGGGGTTTGTGCGGTCGGTCAGGTCCCACAGCAGAATGGCGCCGTCCGGACCGCTGCTGACGAGGGTACGTCCGTCCGGGCTGAGCGTGACCGCGTCGGTCCGGCCGGAGTCGCCGACGATCTGAGAGATCCGGCGGGGACGGTGGCGATCGGTCGTGTCCCACAGCAGCACGATCCCGTACGAGCCGCCGGTGGCGAGGGTCCGTCCGTCGGCACTCAGCGCCAGCTCGTCCAGGGCACCGGTGGAATCGTCGAGCAGCGCCGCCTTCCGGGGTGCGGCGGGCTCGGTCACGTCCCACAGCTGAACGTTCATGCCGTTGCTGACGGCGAGTGTCTTCCCGTCGCCGCTCAGTGACATCTTTTCCACCCCGCTGCGGACCCCCGCGAATCGGGCCAGCCGGCGCGGCGCGCGGTGGTCGGCGACGTGCCACAGTTCGACCGTTCCGTCGCCAACGCCCACGGCGAGCAGCCGTCCGTCGCTGCTGAGCGCGGCCGCAGCCACCGACTTCGTCGCCCCGGCCTTCCGGTAGACGGGGCGCCCGACGGTGAGGTCGGCCGTGTCCCACAGCCGCACGACGTCGGTGCTGCTGGTGATGACGGTGCGTCCGTCGGCGCTTAGCGCGACCGCGTCCAGGGAGTCGAGGTGGCCGTCCAGTCGGCCCAGCCGGCGGGGGTCGGCGGGCCGGGACAGGTCCCATACCTGCGCGGTGCCGTCCCAGCTTCCCGTGACGAAGGTCTGTCCGTCAGCGCTGAGGGCCACCCCGCTCACGGCGTCCCGGTGGTCGGCGACCTGAGCGACGCGTCGCGGACCGGTGCGGTCCGTCAGATCCCACAACTGCCCGGTGTAGTTGCGGCCCTCCATGGCCAGCGTCTGTCCGTCGTCGCTGAGGGCGACCGAGTTCACCGGTCCGGAGTAGTCGGTGAGTCGGGCGATGCGGTGGGGCTTGCTGGGCTGCGTCACATCCCACACCAGTACGGCGTGGTTCACGTAGCTGGACACCAGCGTTTGTCCGTCGGCGCTGAGAGCGATCGCATTCACCCACCCCGTGCCCTCCGTGAGCTGAACCGCGCGGTGGACGTTGTCGAGGTCACTGAGGTCCCACACCGAGACCGGACGATCCTGCTGGCTGACGGCGAGCGTACGTCCGTCCGCGCTGAGCGCCAGGTCGGCAGTCGACTGCGAAAGCTCGGCCAGCTCGGCCAGCCGGGCCGGGTTGTCGCGGTCGCTCAGGTCCCACACCACGGTGCTCTTCCAGCTGTTGGTCACCAGGATGCGCCCGGCGGCGCTGAGGACCACCTCTGACACCTGCGCGCCGCCGTCGGCGAGGCGGGCCAGGCGGCGCGGGTGACGGGGGTCGGCCAGGTCGTACACCAGTGCGGAACCGTCCCAGCTGCCGCTGACGAGGGTGCGCCCGTCGGCGCTCAGCGCAACCGCGGTCACGGCGTTGGTGTGATCGGTGAGCCGGGCCAGGCGGCGGGGGTGACGACGGTCCCGGATGTCCCACAGCAGCACGGTCCTATCCCGGCTACCGCTGGCCAGGATCGTCGCGTCCGCGTTGAGCGCGACGCCCTCGACTGAGTCGGTGTGGCCGGTGAGCCGGGCCAGGCTCCGCGGGGTGCCGCGGGTGGGCAGGCCCCACAACCGTACGGTGCGGTCCGCACTCCCGGTTACCAGGAGGCGCTGGTCGGTGCTGAACGCCGTCGCCGTCAGCGATCCCGTGTGGCCGGTGACGGTGCCCGCGTAGCGCGTTGCGGCCAGCGTGTTGACGAGCCCGGCCTCGGCCTGGTCACCCGGGTGGACCTGCGCCGCGGCGACACCGAGCAGCGCCGCCGTTCGCGGATCGTGCTGCCGGACGGAGTCGGCCTGGCCGATCAGACGCCGGCTGATGCCGATCCTCTGCTGCGTGTTGGCCGCCTGTTCCTGTCGCCGCGCCTCGTCGCCGGCCTCCCTCGCCTTGCGCTTCTCCTCGGCGGCGGCGGAACGCTGGCGTTCGGCCTCGACCGCCGCGCGGTCGGCCCGGGCCTGCTGCTGATCGGCGGCCTTGCGTTGCCGGCGGGCCTCCGCGGCGGCCTGCGTCGCCTTGCGTTGCTCCTCGGTGGCGGCGGAACGCTGGCGTTCGGCCTCGACCGCCGCGCGGTCGGCCCGGGCCTGCTGCTGATCGGCGGCCTCGCGTTGCCGGCGGGCGTCGGCTGCGGCCTTCGCGGCATTGCCCCGCTGACGATGGGCATCCGCGGCGGATTGCTCAGCGCGTTGCTGCTCGTTCCCGGCGATGTGCTCCTGACGCCGCGCTTCGGCCGCGTAGGCCGCGGCGGAGTCGCGCTGCCGTTCGGCCAGCTGCTGCTGCCGCGACGCTTCCAGCGCCGACGCGGCCGCCGTACGTGCGTTGCGTACCGCGATCGCGCCGGTGCCCGCGGCCAGCGTGAGGAGCACGCACACGACCGCGAGCACGCCGCGGCGCAACCGGATCACCCGTCGATGGCGGGCGACGTCCTCGCTGTCAAGGTTCTCTTTGCTCATGCCGTGTACGGCTGCGGCCAGTTCGGCGACGGCCTCGCGGAACCGGCCATGGCCCAGGTCGAGTTCCTTCTCCGAGCGGGCCCAGCGCAGGTCCAGGTGACGCGGCTCCTCGCGGAACACGCCGCGCAGGGCGGGCGGTACGGCCGTCGAGCGCTCCCAGTCGAAATCGCCTTCGGCGGCGTCCCACACCCACTCCCCGGACGTCACGACCGGCAGGAGCCGGTCCACCGGGTGCTGGGTCAGCCAGTGTTCGATCTCCTGGTTGACCCAGCGCGAGCCTGCCGCCTCCGGGCAAGCCAAGAGGACGAAATACTGTGACTCGGCGAGGGCCGTTTGGATCGACGACCACAGTCCCGGGCTGACCCGCAGGCCGGTCTGGTCGCGGAAGACCTCCAGTGCCCGCCGGCGGTGCCACGGCCTCGCCAGCCGTTGCAGCCCCCGCTGCAAGGCCGGTGCGAGCGCACCGTCGGCCGCGTGGCTGTAAGAGATGAACGCGTCATAAGCCATCTTGAGGCCCCTCCCCGTCGCCAGAGTCGGGCCGATTCTGCCGCAGCACCCTGACATCCGTCGATGGTGGGAGTAGCCGTACAAGACGAGGGACGGAGGTCGCCACCGCGGTGTTGCGGCTGTCGGCCACCCCCTCCCCTCAGCCAGGGCGACGTCAGTCCATGACCCAGTTGCGAACCATCTCCCCGGGCCCAGAGAACGCGAGCACGATGGTGCCCAGGACCGACAGGGTGCCGACCAGCAGCCAGGTCCAGGTGGCCCGCGCCGCCCAGACCTCGGGGTCTGCCAGCCGGTGGACGGCCAACGCCACCATCGGCATGGCGACGAGGTGGCCGAGGAACGCGGTGAACAGCAGCAGCGTCCCCAGCGGTTGCAGGGCGCCGGGCCAGATTTCGATCGTGGCGGTGTAGCTGTCGCCCTGCGAGGGGATGTACGGCTCACCCCTGAGAGCCCGTCCGGAAACTGGCTTCGGTTGAAGGTGGCGGTCGATCGGTGATCCCCCGGCGTGGTGAGCTGACAACAGGCAGGGCCTTGCGGTACGAGCACTGGTAACCACACCAAACACGCTCGACCACAAGGCCCTGTAT
>DASVVF010000887.1:0-3922 GCA_036386695.1 Catenuloplanes sp.
CCGCTGTACCGGCACCAGCCGGGCCGCGGCCGGCCCGGCGGGCACCGTGGCCCGCCAGGCGTGCGTCGACGCCGCAGCCGGGGGCGGCCCGCCCGGTCCCGCCGGGTCGGGAGCGGCCCGTTGCACCACCGGGGCGGCCGCCGGTGCCGGGCTCACCCCGGCCGCCGACGCCGCGTTCCTGGTGGCCGTCGACACCGGGCTCATCGCGGCCGCCGACACCGGGTTCCCCGCGGCCGCCGACGCCGGGGTGGGGTCGGCCCCGGGCGACACCAGGCGCTGGAGCAGGCCGGCCAGCAACCGGCCGGGCCCGGTCCACGGTGGACTGGCAGCGGTTTCCGGTCGGGGAGCGGCGGGGAGCGGCAGGTCCGGGTGGGTGTCGTCGCGGTGGGCCGCCGGCGCCGTGGCCATGGTGATCACCCCGGACGGTTCGTCCGGTCCGACCGCGTGGGTGAGCGGCGCCAGCGAACGTGGGTCCTGCCAGGCGGCCAGCGACGAGCTGAACCGCTGCACCGGGTTGACGAGCGGGAACGCGGCGATGGTGGGCCGCAGCGGGGCAATCTGCCGCCATCCGTCGACCGGTGCGTCGGTGACCACGGCGGCCGGGGGGCCGCCCACCGGATCGGCACCGGACCCCGCGTCAGCGGCGGGGCCCAGATCCCCGGAGGAGCCCAGAGCGCCGGCGGAGCCCAGATCCCCGGAGGAGCCGGGGTGGGAGCGGGCTCCGGGGTGCGGGCCCGCACCGTCCGCGGCCGTCGCCGGCTGCCGGGATCGCCATGGCCACATCGCGCGTCACCGCCCCTGACTGATGCGGGTGTTCAGCCGGGCGATCTCCTCGACGTAGCGACGCCGGTCCGGGTGCTCCAGATCGAGGATCGCGTCGAGCGCCCAGTGGAAGTGGTAGGCGACGTACGCGACCTCCTCGTGCAGCCGGTCAGCCGCGTACGTCACGATTCCCCCAGGCGCCCGCCGGCGAGGTCGACGGCGAAGGAGTGACCGCAGTCCGGACACGAGACACCAGCCCGGGTGTGGCCCTCACTGTTGATCCGCCGGTACATCTCCTGGAGGAACGCCAGGTCCGCGGCGAACAGGTTCTCCATGACGCCCACGTGCACGTCGGTGACCGACCCGATGCGGGTGACCACCCGGGCGAGCAGCACCACCGTCAGATACGGCGGGTTCTCGCGGACCCGGTCGTCGCGCAGTGGCACCAGTTCATCGCGGGCGGTGGCCAGGCGCATGACGCCCGCCCGGTGCACGGTGCCGTCCCGGTCCACGTACCCCCGGGGCAGCTCGAACGGGAACTCGGTGCGCAACGTCTCGCGTGGACGTTGCGGCTCGGCGGCCGCCGGGGCGGCGGCCGGTGCCGCCCCGGTGGCCGGCGGGTCGGCGAGGGACAGGCTGCGGCGCACGGCTACTCGACTTCCATGCGCTCGTACGTGATGACCAGCTTCTCGGTCAGCACACTGGTGTCCCCGGCCTTGAGCGAGCCGATTTCCAGGCTCTTGGGCCAGGCGTTGGTGAGCTTGTACCGCTTGAGCGCGTTGCCCTCGTAGTCGTACACGATGATGGCGCCGCCCTTGCGGGCGTCGGACATCTTGCCGAACTGGGCGTCCTTCACCCACTTCTCGAAGCTGTTGTCGGCGGTGAGGCCGCGGGTCAGAGTCACCTCGCCGGCCTTGGGGCGGCCGGGCAGCTTCTTGATGACGTATTTCCCGTCGGCGGTGTTCTGCTTCAGCTCGATGACGTCCTGCTCCATTTTGAGGCCGCTCACCTCGGAGATCTGCTTGATGACGAGGCTGTCGACCTCCAGGCCGAAGGAGTGACCGACCGAGGTGTCGAGATCCGGCAGGGGCATGACCTGACGTCCTTTCCTTACTCGTTGACGAGGCTGGTGCCACCGGACATCTGCGCCAGGCGGAAGACGACGAACTCCGCCGGTTTGACCGGGGCGACCCCGATCTCGCAGATCACCTGACCAATGTCGATGCTTTCCGCCGGGTTGGTGTCCCGGTCGCACTTGACGTAGAAAGCCTCGTCCGGGGTGAGGCCGAACAGCGCGCCACGACGCCATTCCATGACGAGGAAGGCGCTGATGGTGCGGCGGATACGCGCCCAGAGGGCGTCGTCGTTGGGTTCGAAGACCACCCACTGGGTCCCGGAGAGGATCGACTCCTCCAGGTAGTTGAACAGCCGCCGCACGTTGAGGTAGCGCCAGGCCGGGTCGCTGGACAGTGTCCTGGCCCCCCACACGCGTACCCCCCGGCCGGGGAAGGTGCGGATGCAGTTGACCCCGATCGGGTTGAGCAGCTCCTGCTCATTCTTCGTCACCTGGGTGGCCAGGGTGAGCGCGCCGCGGACGACCTCGTTCGCGGGGGCCTTGTGCACACCGCGGCTGGTGTCGTTGCGAGCCCAGATCCCGGCGATGTGGCCGCTGGGCGGCATGTACTCGTTGGTACCGGTGGCCGGGTCGAACACCTTGATCCAGGGGTAGTACAGGGCCGCGTACTTGGAGTCGTAGCCGGCCAGGTCGGTTCGCCACTCACGGACCTGCTGCGGCGACAACCCCGGGGGTACGTCGAGGATGGCCATCCGGTCGCCCATGCTCTCGCAGTGCGCGATGATGCCCAACTGGACCGCCTTGACGGTCTCCAGGTCGACGCCGTCGCGGCGGTAGGCGCTCATCAGGTCCGGAACCGCCACCATGGTGACCTCGTCGATGGCCTCCAAACCACCGAAGCCGGTGCGCTCGGCCACGTCGCCGACGTAGTCGTCGGTGGTGACCTCCCGACGCGTCGGTGCCGGCGGCTGCGCGGCCGGGCGCAGGCTGACCGTCCCCTTGGCCAGACCCGCCGCCGTGTCGACCTCCTCGGCGGTGACCAGTTTGGACTGCTCACGCAGGACGGTGACGACGTTGTCCTTGCCGCGCTTGGTGCTCACCTGGTGGGTTTCCACCGGCTTGCCACCCTGCTTGACCACCACGGTGTGCCGGTCGTCGCCGGCGCCCTCCCCGGTGGCGTCGCTGACCTCCACGCTGAGCTCGCCGTTGCCGCCCTTGCCGGTGCCGGCGGTCAGCTCACGGGCCACCACCCGGTAGCCGCCGATGACCGCCTCGGGGGCGGCGTTGATCGCCGCGCCGCGGCCGTTTCCCTTGCCGTTGCCGTTGCTGTCCGCGCCATGGGCCCGCTCACCGCCGACGCGCACCACGTAGCAGTTGCCGCCGCCGTTGAGGAAATAGCCGTACACCGCGTGTGCCAGGTAGCAGTCCTGGGCGAACTCGCCGAATGTCTGGGTGTACTGGCCCCAGTTCGACACCAGCGTCGGGGTGTGAAACGGGCCCTCGGGGGCGAACCCGACGAAGGCAGCGACGGCTGTACCCACGCCCTCGATCGGTCGCGAACCGGCCTCGACCTCTTCCACGTACACGCCGGGCGAGAGATAGGTGGGCATTGCTCCTCCTCGTCGGACTTCTGGTAGGTCGATGGTGCGGCGTCGGGGGCGGCGCGGGTACGTCCGACCGGCTGCGCTAGAGGGAAGGCATGACTGCCCCAAGGGGCACCGGGGCGCTGTGTCACCCGTCGTGCTCCGGCGGCCCGCCGCGATCAGCGGCCCGCTAAGACTCCTGCTCCTCGTCCGCCTCGCGCTGGACGTACGTCTGGGCCGGCTGTTCCTGGTCCTCCTCACCGGCCTCGGGCGCCTCCTCGCGCTGCACGGGCACGTCCGCCACCGGCGCCTCCGCGCGCTGCACCGGCACCTCCCGCACCGGCACCTCGGCGCGCTGCACCGCAGGGGTGCCGTGCCCGGCGCCGCGCGGGGCGGCCGGGCCGGCGGTGGCACCGGCGGCCGTCGCGGGCGACGGCTCGGCCAGCACCCGGTCGGCGTTGGCGACGGCCTCGCGCTCGAAGCGGTCCGACGGGTCGCTGAC
>DASVVF010000888.1:0-7466 GCA_036386695.1 Catenuloplanes sp.
CCGGAATGACCCTCTACGGCGTACTCCGACACATCCAAGAATTCCTCGCCCGGATCATCGGCACCTGCCCCACCTGCGACACCGTCTTCCCCGGCCACTACCCCCGAGACGGCTAACCAATCATGACGAAGCACTACTAGGCAGGTCCCGGCGTCAGGAGAAGGGCCGGCCGCACTCCCATGTGGGTCTTGCCGGCCCGGCGGCGGCGCAGCCATGATGACCGCTATGCAGGAGCCGATCCCGGCCGAGCGGCTGGCCTTCGCCCCGGCGAACGAGGCGTCCTGGGACGACCTCGTCGCGATCTTCGGCAGCACCGACGCGGGCCACTGCCAGTGCCAGCGGTTCAAGGTCGTCGGCTGGATCTGGCGGGACTCGACGCTGGAGCAGCGAACGGCGATGCTGCGCAGGCAGACGGCCTGCGGCGACCCGAACGCCGCCACCACCAGCGGGCTGGTGGCCTACGTCGATCACGAGCCGGCGGGTTGGGTCGCGGTCGAGCCGCGTCCGGCGTACCCCAAGTTGCGCACCTCCCGCGTCCCGTGGAGCGGGCGCGACGAGGACCGGGACGACGCCGGCGTCTGGGCGGTGACCTGCTTCGTCGTCCGCAAGGGCTACCGCGGCCGGGGGCTGACCTATCCCCTGGCGGCGGCCACGGTCGACTTCGCCCGTGAGCGCGGCGCCCGGGCGCTGGAGGCGTATCCCATGATCACCGAACCGGGCAGACGGATCACCTGGGGCGAACTGCACGTGGGGGCCCGACAGGTCTTCGCGGACGCCGGGTTCACGGAGGTCAGCCGCCCCACCCTCCGGCGGGTCGTCATGCGGGTGGACTTCGAACAGGGCGACGCGCCAGCCTGACAGAGCGCGCAACCCGTTCGCACCGGTATGGCACCGCACCCGCACCGGGGCGCCAGCACACTGGTGAACGCCGGACCACCGCCGTGAGCGCCGGGCATTGTCGCTCGCCGGGACGTGGCGGCGTGGTTCCGGCGGTGGCGACAGAGCGGGGGAAGGCGTACATGCCGTCGACACCGTCACCGACCGGGGCGCGACTGGCCCGGTCGCGGGTTCTCAGCGGCCTCCGCCGGGCCCGTCCGAAAGGTCGTTCACTGCCCGAGGAGAACTGGAACAACCGCCACCGGGCCATCCTGGCGCTGCTGCTGGTGCAGGCTACCGGCCTTGTCGCCGTGGCGCTCGGGACCGGTCGCGGCGGAACCGACCTGCTCGTGACCGGCCTGGCGTTGGCCGTACCGGTCCTGGTGGCGCTGTCCCCCAGCGCCGGGCGGGCGGTGCGGGCCAGTGCGGCGACCATCGGCCTGCTCGCCCAGTCCGCCGCGCTGGTACACCTGTGCGACGGATACACCGAGACGCACTTCCACTTCTTCGTCATGATCGGCGTCATCTCGCTGTACCAGGACTGGGCGCCGTTCCTGCTGGCGGTCGGCTTCATCGTCGTTCACCACGGAGCCCTCGGCGTGCTGCGCCCGGAGTCGGTCTACCACCATCCGCAGGCCTGGGCGAGCCCGTGGACCTGGGCCGCGATCCACGCGGCGTTCATCTGCGCCGCCAGCGTCACCAGCCTGATCAGTTGGCGGTTGAGCGAACAGGCGTTCCATGATCCACTCACCGGCTTCGCGAACCGGTCGTTGCTGCTCGACCGGATCAGGCAGGCGCTGGCCCGCACGCAGCGGCATCCCGGAACCGTCGCCGTGCTGCTCCTCGACCTGGACAACTTCAAGACGGTCAACGACGGCCTCGGCCGGGCTGTCGGCGACCAACTGCTCGTGGTCACGGGTGAACGCCTGCGGGTGTGCCTACGCCCCGGCGACACCGCCGCGCGCCTGGGCAGCGACGAGTTCGCCGTGTGCGTCGAGACGACCGACCCGACGCAGATCACCGCCATCGCGGAACGGCTGCTGGAACTGGTGCGCCAGCCCATCCTCCTGGCCGGCAAGGAACTCTCGATCAGTGCCAGCATCGGCATCGCGATCAGCACCGCGACCTCAACCGCCGACGACCTGCTCCTGAGCGCGGACACCGCCATGTCCGCCGCCAAGCACCAGGGGCGCGGCCGGTACGCGGTGTTCGCCAGCGACATGCACGTCGCCCAGGTCGAGCGCCTCGACCTGCACTGCGACCTGCAACAGGCCCTCGCCCGCGACCAGCTGCGGCTGCACTACCAGCCCATCGTCTCTCTCGACAGCGGGATGATCACCGGCGTGGAGGCGCTGGTGCGCTGGGACCACCCGACCCGCGGCATGATCCCCCCGATGGAGTTCATCCCCCTCGCCGAGGAGAACGGGATGATCGTGCCGTTGGGCAACTGGGTCCTCACCGAGGCATGCCGACAGCTGCGACGTTGGCAGGAGACCGAACCGCGGGCCGCCGGGTTGACCGTGGCCGTCAACATCTCCGGGCACCAGCTGCAGCGGCCCCATTTCCTGCCCGAGCTGTCCCAGATCCTGCGGGGAGCGGACCTACCGCCCGAGGCGCTGGTCCTGGAGATCACCGAGAGCGCGATCATGCAGGACACCGAAAGCATGATCAGGACCCTGGGTCAGCTCAAGGCCCTGGGCGTCCGGCTCGCGGTCGACGACTTCGGCACGGGTTACTCGTCGCTGAGCTACCTGCAGCGCTTCCCCGTGGACATCCTCAAGATCGACCGGTCCTTCATCCGCCCACTGGCCAATCCCCTGTCCGACGCCGTCGGGCTGCCCCGGGCGATCGTCGGCCTGGCCCGCATGCTGAAGCTGCACACGGTCGCGGAGGGCATCGAGAACACCGAACAGGCCACCGCCATGCGACGCATCGGCTGCGACTCGGCTCAGGGCTTCCTGTTCGCCCACCCCTGCCCCCCGGAACAGTTACCGGCCCTGCTCCACCTGCGGCACACCGCGAACCTCGTCGTGGCGGGTCAGGTGCCCTAGCGCGGCGACGGCAGGCACCCGGACGCGGATCCGACCAGGTACCGGAGGCGACAGGTACCGTCGGAGCCGTCGAGCCCGGGGTAGCCCTCAGGATCCCCCCGACGGGGGCGATGAGGGGTGTAGGCCCCAGTTTGTCGCCGCACCATCGTCAACCGGACGGAACGCCCCGATGCCCGCTGATCCGACCGCCTCCGCACCACGGGGCCGCCCCTCCGGCAACGTCGCGGTCGTACGGTCCAGGTCCCTGCGGGCGATGATCGGTCCGGGCGTCAGCGCGCTGTACCTGCTGGCAACCTGGCCTGGGCAGCACCGTCCGGTCATGCTGGCGGTGGCCGCCGCGATGATCGGGGTCGCGGCCGTGACCTGGTGGCGCAGTCCGTCGATCGCGCGGTCCGGCGCCCGCCCCGGCATACAGGTCGTCGTCATGCTGGTGAACATCGCCGGCTCGGCGGTCCTGACGCTGCTGGACGGCGGGGTCGGCAGTCCGCTCGGCGCGCTGCTGCCGTTCTCCCTGCTGTTCTACGCGGTCATGATGCCGCCGCGGGTGTTCCTCGCCGCGGCCGGGCTCACCGCGGTGGCGTACTGGACGGTCGTCGTCCTCGGCGAACCGACGCCGCCGGGCTACGCGGCGGTGTACACCCTGGGCATGGGCGGCGTCTCCTACGTCTGCCTGCGGCACGCCACCGCGCTGGTGGCGATGCGGCGCCGACTCGCCCACCTGTCCCGGGTCGATCCGCTTACCCGCTGCCTCAACCGGCGGGGCTTCGACGAGCGACTGGAGCAGTCCCTCGGCGAGGCCGTCCGGACCGGGCGACCGATCACGTTGGTCGTCATCGACCTCGACCGCTTCAAGGAGGTCAACGACACCTACGGTCACCAGGCCGGAGACGACCTGCTCGGCTGGACGGCCCGCGCGATGAGCAGCGAACTGCGCGGGTACGACGCCGTGGGCCGGCTGGGCGGCGACGAGTTCGCGGTACTGCTCAACGACGTCGGCCCGGACGAGGCGCAGGAGCTGGTGACGCGGCTGCGCACCGCACTGGATGGCGTCGCCCCGGCCAGCTTCGGTTACGCCTGCTACCCGTCCCAGGCCGGGAGCCTGCAGCGGCTGCGACAGCTCGCCGACGAGCGCGCGTACGCCGAGAAGGTGACCCGGAGCCACCGGCTCCCGACCGCGGCGGGGGTGTCCCGTGCGGGCGCGCAGGGTGCCGCGCAGCCGGCGACGAAGGTTCCCCGGGGCCAGCGGCGCGGGCGGTCGATCGTCAATCTCGGGCTGCTCACCGCGTCGGACTCCGCGGTGGGCGCGGTCTACGCGGCGCTGTTCGCCCACGCGGAGCCGGACCGGATGCTGATGGGGGTGCTCTGCGGCCTCGGGGTGGCGTACGGCCTCGCTGTGATCGCGGCCGCCGACCGACTGCGCGGATCCCGGGTTGTCGGGCAGTTCATGCTGGGCAACGCCGTCATGCTGTTCTGCTTCGCGGTCGGCGTCACGGTGTTGGACGGCGGGGTGGGTTCCGCGCTGGGGTTGGCCCTGCTGGCACCGATGCCGTTGATCGCGCTGGCGGCACCGATGCGGGTGGCGGTCCCCATTCTGGCTGTGGTGGCCGGGGCGTACCTCAGCGTGGCCGCGGTGCTGGGTGCGCCCAGCGGGTGGTTCGTCGTCATGCACCTGGCCGGCATCCTCACGGTGTGCGCCGCCTGCGCGGTGCAGGGACGCGCAGCGGCGCGCCAGCGCAAGCTGCTGACCCGGCTGTCGAACGTCGATCCGCTCACCGAGTGTCTCAACCGTCGGGGCTTCGAGGAGCGGTTCGCGGCGGAACTGGGGCGCGCGGGCCGCACCGCCGGGGTGCTCAGCCTGCTGATCTTCGATCTGGACGGCTTCAAGCAGCTCAACGACAGCGCCGGCCACGTGGCCGGGGACGACCTGCTGCGCTGGGTGGCCGACACGCTGCGCGCCAACCTGCGTCCGCAGGAGGTGCTCGGTCGACTCGGCGGCGATGAATTCGTCGTGGTCGTGCGCTCGGCGTCGGCCGACGACGCCGGACCGACGGCGGAACGGTTGCGGGCGGCGCTCGCCGCACGCACACCGGCCAGCGTCGGCGTTGCCGTGTTCGACCGGGACGGCACCGACTTCCAGACGTTGTACGCCCACGCCGACGCGGAACTGTACGCCGAGAAGTCGGCGCGCAAGGGCACGCCCGGGCGCGTCCGCCGTCCCCGGGCAGCCGACGGTGTCACCGCCTGACCCGGGGGGGCCACCTCGCCGAGGTCGGGCTGCTGGGTGCCGTCGGCCGCCGGGGCGGGCCGCGTCCACGTCCGGCCCGGTCGGTACGCTCACCCCGGCCCGTGCCCGCCATCGGAGGAACCTGAGAAGATGTCCGATCCAGCCGGCGTGTTCCGTTGGGCCGCCGTCGCGGAGGCCTGTTCGTGGCTGGGGCTACTGAGCGGGATGTTCTTCAAGTACGTGGCGGTGCACAACCCTGTCGGGGTGCGGATCTTCGGTCCGGTGCACGGTGGGCTCTTCGTCGTGTACCTGGTGGCGCTGTGCTGGGTCGGGCGGCGGGAGCGGTGGGGACTGCCGCGGCTGATCGTCGGCGCCGCCGCGGCGATCCCACCGTTCACCAGCCTTGTGTTCGAACGCTGGGTCGCCCGTCGGCGCGACGCGGGGCCGGTCCGCGAACCGGACCGGGCGGGGACGGGCCATCCCGGCAAGGGGTGAGAGTGGATTCCCCCGCCCTTCGTCACCGGCAGGGTGTCCGATGTGGACGTTTCCGGTGATGGAGGCCTGGGTGGCGTGGGCCAACGCCCGGCGGCAGGCGCCCTTCGCCGGATAGAGCGCCTGATGCATCCGCAGGTCGACGTGGATGCCATGGCCTGACACCACCCGCAGTACCGAGGACAGCAGGCTGTCGTCGCCGATGAACGCGGCGACCGTGGTCGCCGTGCCGTCGCTGAGCCGGAAGCGGAGACTGACCGGTGCGACGGCCGTCCCGGCGTCGACGGCGGCCTGGAACATCGCGGGTCGGAAGCGCCCCCCGTCGGTGCCACACCAGGTGGTGCCCTCCGCGAACAGGCCGACGACGCAGCCGCCCCGCAGCGCCGCCTCGACCTGCCCGATCGTGGCGGGTAGCGCGTGCGGGCGGGACCGGTCGACGAATATCGTCCCCGCGGCCCTGGCGAGCAGACCGACCACCGGCCAGCCGCGAACCTCCCGCTTGGCGACGAGCCGGACCGGCAGGTACGCCATGAGCACCAGCACGTCCACCCACGACACGTGGTTGGCGACCACCAGCGCCGCCCGGGCCGGCCGGTGGCCACGGAGGTGGTGGCGCACTCCCAGCGCCCGCAGCAGCAGCCGGCAGATCAACCGGGTGACCCGGCGCCCCCGCCCGTTGAGCCCGAGGATCAGCAGCGGGATGGCGGCGACCGCGACCGTCAGGACACCGAGCACGCCGATCAGTCGGCCGGTGACCCGCAGCGGCCCGGCGGGGCGCACCGCGCCCGGCGGCGGCAGGCAACGCGGCCCGCAGCCGGACCGAGGAACCCACAGCGATTCGGTGGCCATCACCGTTGCAGGAAATGTCGCAGGTACCGGGCGTCCATCCGGTCCATCGACATCAACACCGGCAGGTCGGCCACCTGGAAATCCGGGTCGTGCGCCGGCGGACCGCAGATCCAGGCGCCCAGGCGCAGGTAGCCGCGCAGCAGCGCCGGCGGCTTCGCCGGGTGTGCCGGTGCCGGCTCGACGGGCCATGGTCGGTGTGGTCGCACCCGCAGCGCGGCCGGGGCGAGCTCCCGGGCGGTGAACCGGTGCCAGACCGCCGCCGCCTGGGTGAGCGGCACGGAGGCGCAGCCGATCAGCCAGCGCTGATCGCGCAGGTGCAGGTACCGGACGATGCCGGCCCACATGAGGTTGATCACCGCACCGGTGCGGTGCTCGGGGTGCACGCACGAGCGCCCGGTCTCGACCAGGCCGTCGCGCAACGCGGCCAGCGGAGCGAGGTTGAACTCGCCGTCGGTGTAGAGCCGGTCGACGCGCCCCGGCGGCAGCATCCGGTACGTGCCGACCACCTCGCCGGTCGAGTTCTCCTGGATGATCAGATGGTCGCAGTGCGCGTCGAACTCATCGATGTCATGGCCGGGGAGGTCGGTTTTCAGGACCGCACCGAGTTCTTCGGCGAAGACCCGGTGGCGCAGTCGTTGGGCGGCCCGCACGTCACCTTCGTCGGTGGCCACTACCAGCCTGTACCGGTCGGTGCCGGTCGGCGCGACGGGCGCGAGAATCGTCATGTCTCCACAGATAGCCGCTCCGTCCCGCGCGCCGGTGTCGCTGACCCGCCGCCCAGTTGGCGCCCACGTGAACTGTGTCGCCGTGCGGATGCGGCCCGGGTCCGGGTCACATCCGCACGGCGGCTGCCGGCTGTCAGTCGACGACTACCGCAGTCCGTTGCGGCGGGCGACCAGCACCAGCAGGTCGGGGTCGTCGGTGATGATCCCGTCGACGCCAAGATCGATCACCCGCTGCATGATCGCGGCGTC
>DASVVF010000889.1:0-2222 GCA_036386695.1 Catenuloplanes sp.
CCCGCCGGGGGCACATCACAGATCTGCGTATCCGCAGGTAGCCGGTCGAGTAATCAGCGTTGAAATCACCTACCCGCTGAACTGAGCGTTGAACAGGGACGCTGGCCCGTGTCGGGGCCGGCGTCCCTGTCGTTTGCTGCCCTCGGCAGGGTGTCCTGAGGGCTCACGTCGCCGGGTAGGTCGCACCGGATGAGGTAGTGGTCGTCGTCGTAGCGGCACACGTCCACCGTCACCTTCCTACCGGCGGCGTAGTGCTCCGGCCACGTGGGTGCTGGCCGGGCCGGGCAACGGATGCCCGGTGCGGTTGTCCACGGCTTCGTCGGTTCGACCGGCGGCCCGCCGGTGGGGTGCCCCGGTCAGTACACCTTTCCGGGGAAGCTGCCCGATCCGCCGACAGCGGGGTTAGTCAGGGACGTGGGGGGTTACCCGATCGGTTCCGGGGAAGGCCGTTCTTCGTCCACGCCGGATGACCGCGCCGGTCGCCTCGACCGCGGTCAGCCGACCCCGCCGAAGACCTTGGAGAAAACGCCATGCGTGGTGTTGTCCTGCACGCTCCCGGTGACGTCCGGGTTGAGGAACGCGAGGACCCGCGGATCGTCGCGCCGACCGACGCGATCATCCGGTTGACCGCCGCCTGCGTCTGCGGCTCGGACCTGTGGCCGTACCGGGGGGTGGAAAAGATCGACGGCCCGCAGCCGATGGGCCATGAGTACGTAGGCATCGTCGAGGAGGTCGGCCGCGACGTCCGCACGGTGCGGCCCGGCCAGTTCGTGGTCGGCTCGTTCTTCGCTTCCGACAACACCTGCGAGATCTGCCAGGCCGGCTACCAGTCCCGCTGCGTGCGTGCCGAACTCATGGGCACGATCGGCACCCAGGCCCAGCTGGCCCGCATCCCGCTGGCCGACGGCACCCTGGTGGCCACGCCGGACGTCCCGGCCGACGACCTGATCCCGTCGTTCCTGGCCGCCTCCGACGTGCTGGGCACCGGCTGGTTCGCCGCGGTGGCCGCCGAGGCCGGTCCCGGCAGGACCGTCGCGGTGGTCGGTGACGGGGCCGTCGGGCTCCTCGGCGTGCTCGCGGCCCGCCAGTTCGGCGCCGAGCGAATCATCGCGATGAGCCGGCACGCCGACCGGCAGAAGCTCGCCATCGATTACGGGGCCACCGACATCGTCACCGAGCGCGGCGATGCGGGCGTCGCCCGGATCAAGGACCTGACCAACGGGCTCGGCGCGCACTCGGTGGTGGAGGCGGTCGGCACCCAGGAGTCGATGATGCAGGCCATCCGTTCCACCCGCCCCGGCGGGCATGTCGGCTACGTCGGCGTCACCCACGGCGTCGAACTGCCCGGCATGGAGCTGTTCTTGTCCGCCGTACACCTGCACGGCGGCCCCGCGCCGGTGCGCCGCTTCCTGCCCGACCTGATGGACCGGATCGGTAACCGGCAGATCGACCCCGGTAAGGTGTTCGACCTCGACCTGCCCCTCGACCGGGCCCCGGAGGGCTACCGGGCCATGGACGAGCGCCGGGCCATCAAGGTCCTCCTGCGCCCCTGACTTCACCGGGCTCGCCGGCGGCCCGCGCACCATCTTCATCCCGACGTGTGTCGGGGCGCGAAGGTCACGTACTCGCTGACCATCACGAGGCCGTGCCAGGAGCGGGTGAAGGTCCGCACGCCCTCGCCGGGTCGGATCGCACCGCCGGTGAAGTGCTGCTCGCGGACGAACGGGTCCCACCGGTAGCGCACCGGCGCGGCGGTCTGGGACCCGGGTCCGGGGGGGATCCGGACGCTGGTCACCGCCTCTACTGTGGGCATCGGCTCATCCTCCGCCACCCGGACGAGCGGGCCCACACCGCGCGGTACGTTCGCCAATTCAGGCATAAATGGCGCGGCGCCGCGCGGGCGGACGCGTCTACTGGGGACGGTGCCCGCTGCGGGACAGCGAGCGGATCACTGAGCCGGTACCCTCCTGACGACAACGGTCGATAACGACCGAATGTCGTGTCGTGTCAATTTCCACGGGGGAGATTCAATGAAACGACCTGGCATCACCGCGTTCGTGTTCACCGCGCTGGCCACCGGCGCGGCGCTGGTTCTCGGCGCCGGTCCGGCCCACGCCGACCGGGACGGCACCTGCAACTCCGGTGACATCTGCTTCTGGAACGGCCGCGCCTACTCCGGCGACAAGCTGGACATGACGTACAGCGATCCCAACCACACCGAC
>DASVVF010000890.1:0-10837 GCA_036386695.1 Catenuloplanes sp.
CGCCACCGTCATGCCGACCGCCAGGCCGGCCACCGCCACGCCGAACAGCAGCGGGTCGAGGATCAGCATCGCGACCGTGGCGCCGACGACCATGACCGCGCCGGTGACGATCTCGAACAGGCCGGAGGTGACCACCGCGCGCAGCAGGGTCGTGTCCGCGCCGACCCGGGACAGCAGGTCGCCGGTGCGGCGGCGGTCGTACTCGGCGATGGGCAGCCGCAGCAGGTGGGTGGCGAGCCGGCGGCGGGTGGTCAGCACCACCCCCTCGGCGGTGCGCTGCAGCAGGTAGTCGCGCACGCCGTTGACGGCGGCGGCACCCACCAGCAGGGCGACCAGCACGCCGACCGTGCCGGCCACCGGGCGGCGGGCGGCCAGCGCGTCCAGCACCGTGCGCACCAGCACCGGCTGCAGCAGGGACGCACCGGCGCCGACCAGCGACAGCACCGCGACCAGGGCGAGGGTCGCGCGGTGCAGGCGCAGGTACGGCAGCAGAGTGGGCAGCCCGGCCCGGCGGGCCCGGGCGGCGGGTGCGGGCCCGGCCGCCTCGGGCGCGGCGGCGGTCACCTCGGAACTCACCCTGTCAACGTAGCCCCCCGGAGGCCGGCGGCGATCTTGACTGCACCGGTCGGCGCGGGCGCATCGCCCGCGCCCATCGCCCGCCTGCGTCGCCCGCCTGCATCGCGCGGTTCGGCGCGCCCCGGCGCCGGCGGTGAACCGGGGCGCCCGGGGCGCACCTGGTGTGCGACGGCCGCGCCGCCGACGTTTGTACGCTGGACCACCGACGACGCTCAGGAGCAACGCCCCATGCAGGCCACCGCCATCGATCACCCGCAGGACATGGTCGTGTTGAGCCTGCACGGCGACCTCGACACCAGCACCGCCGCCGCCCTGCAGGAGGCCCTGGACGCGCTGCTGACCCGTCCCGCGCCGCGCATCGTGGTCGACCTGGCGCAGCTGCGCTTCTGTGACTCGGTGGGCCTGGGCTCCTTCGTCACCGGCCGCCGGGCGGCCGCGGACCGCGGCGGGTGGCTGCGGCTGGCCCGCCCCAACCCGTTCCTGGGACAGCTGCTGAGCACCGTCGGGCTGACCCGCTACCTCGCCATCCATCGCGACCTGGCCACCGCGGCGGTGCCCTGAGCGGGGGCGGGGCTGCTCAGCCCGACAGCACCACCTGCAGCTCCTGACGGCGCCGCTCGGCGAGGTCGGTCAGCACGCCGGGCGCCTCGTCGAACGGCACCACCGCGGTGACCAGGTGCTTGCGCAGGTCGGCGCCGTGGGCCCGGAGCAGGTCGATGGTCTGCTCGGAGAGCCGTTCCCGGTCCCAGGTCGGAGCCAGCCCGCGCGGCACCCGCCCGATCTGGGCGCAGCGCACCGACAGGCCGTTGTGGTGGAACTCCTCGCCGAGGCGGACCTGCCCCGCCCCGCCCTGGTAGAACGCCAGGTCGATGACCGTGCCCTGGGGCCGCAGCAAGCGCAGGGCCAGCTGCAGCGCGGAGCCCTGTCCCCGGCACTGGAAGACCACGTCGGCGCCGCGGTCGTCGGCGGTGTGCCGCCACCGGGTCTTGAGGATCACCGCCGGATCCTCGGCCTCGGGGTCCAGGGTTTCCAGTCCCAGTGCCTCGGCGACCGCCCGGCGCTGCGGGGTGGGATCCAGGACAACCACCGAGGCGGCCCCGTGCCGGCGGGCGAACAACGCCGTGAGCAGGGCCACCACCCCGGCCCCGGTGACCGCGACCCGCCGGCCGCGCACGCCGTCGGCCAGCTCGCGGACCGCGCCGCCGTGCAGGTCCGCGGCGGCGTGCAGCAGGCCGTTGGCGCAGATCGGTCCCATGTGGGCGACGTAGACCCCGAGCAGCGGGTCGAGATCGTCGGGCAGCCGCACCACCCGGTCGACGAGCGGGTCGGCGAGGTAGCCGGTGCGGTGGCCGTACGCCATCGCCACGGTCGTGCCCTCGACGGCCGCCGGCGTCCGGCTGCGCACCACCCGCCCCACCTCCATGTAGCCCAGCCGGGTCACCGGGTACCCGGTGCCCGGCACGTCCGGGCGGAACAACCCCAGGCCGGCGTCCCAGCTGCTGGTCAGGGCGGGGTTGGTGCCCTTGACGAAGCTCAGTTCGGTGCCGGCGGACACGCCGCTGTAGAGGGTTTCGACGCGGAAGGCGCCGTCGGGCACCGGGGCCGGTTCCTCCTGGCGGATGGCCAGTTCCCCGGGGGCGGTCACCACCACGATGCGGTCAGGCATGGGTGTCCACCGCGGGCTTTGTGGCCTGGGTGACGCCGGAGCGGGCCAGGTCGCCCGGGCGCACCGGCCGCCCGGTGGCCGCCGATCCGGCGACCGCCAGCGCGAGCCGATGGGTACGCAACGCCTCGGCGTACGGAACCCGCACGTCATCGCCGATGCCGCGCACCGCGTCGACGAACGCCCGGTCGACGGCGACCCGGGCGACCTCCGGGTCACCGGTGACCCGGCGTTCCCCGTCGGCGTCCCGCACCACCAGGGTGTCCTCGGTGATGGCCAGGGCCAGCCCGTCGGCGTAGACCTCCAGGCCGGCCCGCTGCTTCCAGCCCAGCACGCAGGTGGCCGCGAGGGTGCCGACGGCGCCGCTGGCGAAGCGCAGGGTGGCGGCGGTGGCCCCGTCGATGTCGGCCCCGTCGACCGGCGGCGGGGTGCCGTTGCCCACCGCGGTGACCTCGTCCACCTCACCGGCGAGCGCCCGCGCCAGGTCCAGGACGTGCGCGGCCTGCTCGACGACCGGCCCGCCGGAGCGGTCCCGGTGTGGCCACCAGGCCACCGGCGGCACCTTGTCCAGCCAGGCCCCGCTCACCAGCCGGATCGGGCGATCGGCCAGCAGACCGCGGGCCTGCTCGACGACCGGCAGATAGCGCCAGTGGTGACCGACCGCCGTGCGGGTCCCCCGGCTCTCGACCATCTGGGCGATTCGATCCGCGGTGTCCCAGTCGACCGAGATGGGCTTTTCGACGAACATCGCAAGACCTGCCGTCAGCACCGCCTCCTCGGGCGAGCCGTGCGCGAAGGGCGGAATACAGACATACACCGCGTCGAGGTCAGCACGGAGCAATTCACCGACGTCCGGGAAAACCCGGGCGTCGTGCTGCTCGGCCAGCCGATCTGCCGCGCCCGGTGCCACATCGGTCACCGCAACCAGTCGTACGTCGTCAAAGCCCCCTAGGACCCGGGCGTGGCGCTGGGCCACCCCGCCCGCGCCGATCAGGCCGATCCGGCATTTCGTCATGCTGAGTCTCCCCCGGTCACCGTCGTTGCCGGCCCAGCACTTCCACCCCCGACCTGAAACCAAACGTTCACCCGCCGGGGTGGGCGCGACAGAACCTGGGTGATCAAGCTGTAATCGTCGGACGGGGTTCCCGTCACCCGAAGGGAGGGAAAAGGCACCCCGAGTATTCGGATCGCAAACCTTGGGGGTGTGCCCGTGCGGCACTCACGCGCGACCGTTTCACCCGTCGTCGAAGCCTGGACGACGTACCGCTCCGGAAACGCGGCGCACTGGACGCCGCGGCAGTTGCTCGCCGCCAAGGGAACCACCAGCGTCAGCGTGGTGATCCCGGCGCGCAACGAAGAGGCCACCGTGGGAGCGATCGTCAGGACCATCCGCCGCCACCTGGTGGAAGGCACCCCGCTGGTCGACGAGATCATCGTGGTGGACTCCCGCTCCACCGACGCCACCGTCAGGGTGGCCAGCGCCGCCGGGGCGCACGTCGTCTGCCAGGACGAGATGACCCGCGGCCTGCCCCGGCTGGAGGGCAAGGGCGACGCCCTGTGGGCGGGTCTGGCGGCCGCCAGCGGTGACGTCGTCGCCTTCGTCGACGCCGACCTGCGCGAGTTCACGCCACTGTTCGTCACCGGGCTGCTGGGCCCACTGCTGACCGACCCGTCGGTCGACTTCGTCAAGGGGTTCTACCACCGGCCGCTGGTGCGTACCACCGGGGTGGAGCCCGACGGCGGGGGCCGGGTCACCGAACTGGTCGCCCGACCCATGCTGAACCTGTTCTGGCCCGAGCTGGCCGGCTTCGTCCAGCCGCTGGCCGGCGAGTACGCCGGACGCCGGCGGGTGCTCGACCAACTGCCGTTCGTCTCGGGCTACGGCGTCGAGATCGCCATGCTCATCGACCTGCTGGAACTCGTCGGCCTGGACGCCCTGGCCCAGGTCGATCTGGGCGAACGGCTGCACCGCCACCAGGACACCGCCGCCCTGGGGCGGATGTCCGCCCAGATCATGATGACCGCGTGGTCGCGGCTGCACCGCCGCGGGATGGTCCTGGACCCGGTACCGCCGGGCTCCGTGCTGACCCAGTTCCGCCGCGGCGGCGACGCACTGCCCAACCTGGAACGCGAGATCACGGTCAGCGATGTCGCCGTCAAGGAACGACCGCCGCTGGCCAGCCTGGCGCCGCGGGCCCGGCCGCACCGCGCGGTGATGACCTCGTGAGCCTCACCGTCCTGATGAACGCGGGCCCATGGCTGCCGGTGCCGCCGCACGGCTACGGCGGCATCGAGAACGTGGTGGCCACCCTGGTGCCGGAGCTACGCCGGCTGGGGGTGCGGGTGGTCCTCGCCACGGTCGGCAGCAGTCAACTGGCGGTCGACGAGCGGCTGGCGGTCTTCGCCGACGGTCAGTTCGCCACCCTGCAGCGCCCGTACAACCAGGTCGTCGGGGTGGCCCAGGCCCACCTGCACGCGATCGTGCGGGCCCTGCGCGACCGCGACGACATCGACCTCGTCCACGACCACCTGGAGGCGGCCGGGCTGGCCACCCTCGCGGCGCTGGGCGCCGACGCGCCCCCGGCGCTGCACACCCTGCACTGGGACCTGGCCAAGCATCCCGAGCTGTACGGGACCTTCGACGGCGGCGAGCGGGTCCGGGTCAACGGGGTGTCGGCGGCGCAGCTGGCCCGGGCCCCCCGGGCGTTGCGCGAGCACTCCGTCGGGCACGTGCACCTGGCCACCCCGCTGGCCGTGGGGGCCGACCGGCGACGGCCGGCCGACAAGGGCAGCCACCTGCTCGTGCTCGGGCGGATCAACCCGGGCAAGGGTCAGGACCTGGCCGCCCGGCTGGCCCACCAGGCCGGTTTCGACCTGGTGCTGGCCGGGCCGGTGGGGCCCTACCACCAGCCTGACCAGCTGGCCGCGGCCGAGCACGACCCGGCCGCCGGGCAGAACCCGGACGTGCGGTTCTGGCGGGAGCGGGTGGCACCGTACGTCGACGGCGTCCGGGTCCGGTGGGTGGGCACGGTCGCCGGTGCCCGACGCGACGACCTGATCGCCACCGCCCGGGCGACACTGTTCCCGCTGCGCTGGGAGGAACCCGGCGGCACGGCGGTGATCGAATCGTTGGCCCTGGGCACCCCGGTGGTCGCCATGGCCCGCGGCTGCCTGCCCGAGCTGATCGAGCACGGCAGCACCGGACTGCTCACCGACGACGAGGAGTCCCTCGCCGACCTCGCCCACAGCGCCGCCCTCATCGACCCACGCCGGTGTCTCGCCGAAGCGGCCCGGCGGTTCACCCCGGCCGTGATGGCGCGGCGGTACATCGAGTTGTACGAGCGGGTCCGCCAGCCCACGACCGTGGGGTGATCGCGCCGCGACGGAAGGTTTGGTCCCTGCCGGCACGGGAACCCCAGTCACCGAAGGTTCTCAATGGAGGTGAACAGGTCCATGGTCAGCAGATCCCATTCAGGTGTCGCCGCGACACGGTCCCTCGTCCAGACCGCCGCTCTCGCAGTCGCGGCCGTCTTCGTACTGGTCGGGGTGCTGGGATTCATCCCGGGCATCACCACCGACTACGGCACGATGGCATTCGCCGGGCACAACTCCGAGGCCAAGCTGCTCGGCATCTTCCAGGTGTCGATCCTGCACAACATCGTGCACCTGCTGTTCGGGCTGGCCGGGTTCGCCCTGGCCCGGACCGTTTCCGGTGCCCGCATGTACCTGGTGGCCGGTGGCGCGGTCTACCTCCTCCTGTGGCTGTACGGCATCGTGATCAACCACGAGAGCGCGCTCAACTTCGTTCCGGTGAACACCGCCGACAACTGGCTCCACCTGTTCCTCGGCCTCGGGATGATCGCCCTGGGCATCCTCACCACGCGTGGTCGGGCCAACCGCTGACCCGCACCTCGTTGCGCGCGACCGCCCCCCGGCTGTGCCGGGGGGCGGTCGCCGCGTCCGGGGGGCGTTTTGGCGTTCCGACGGTGGGGTACTAGCCACAGATCCCAGACCGCCACACGGCGCAACCCGGATGTGGAGCCGATGCCCAGCCAGTTGACGTGTCGACCAGAACTGGACTTTCCGGTCGCGCTTCTGCGGGTGACCGGTGCACTGGACATGATCACCGCCCCGACGCTGCGCAGTGCGATGCACGGGTGCCTGGCCAACCAACCGGAAGCCGTCCTGGTCGACGTGGCCGGGTTGGAGGTGCAGGAGCCGCTGGCCCTGTCGGTCTTCGCCGCCGTCGCCCGCCAGGCCGCCGACTGGCCGGCCGTACCGGTGGTGTTGTGCCGGCCGGACACCGTCACCGCCCACCGGTTGGCCCGCTCCCCGGTGCGTCGCTCGATCGAGGTCGCGGCCAGCTGCGAGGAGGCGTTGGCCCGGGCCGGCGCCCGGACCCGGCCGGCGCGCCTGCGCCGCACCCTGCAGCCGGTCATCGGCGCCTGCCGGCAGGCGCGCGAAGCCGTCCAGGAATTCTGCGCCAGGTGGAACCTGTCCGATCTGGCCGGTTCCGCGTGCGTGATCGCCAGCGAACTGGTGGCCAATGTGGTGCGTTACGCGCACACCCCGATGCAGTTCAGCCTCGCCGCCAACGGCCGGCGGCTCAGCGTGGCGGTGCGCGACGGCAGCCTGGCCATGCCGCAACCGCGGGCCCTGGACCCGGCCGTGCCGGGCGGTCGCGGCCTGCTGCTGGTCCGTGAGCTCGCCGACCGGTGGGGGACCCTGTCGGTGAGCGACGGCAAGGTCGTCTGGGCGACCCTGGCGGCACCGTGAAGGCTCCCGCCGCCGACCGGATCGACCAGCCCGGCCCGTCACCCGCCCGAGTGGTCGCCATCGGCGCGTCCGCCGGCGGCGTCGAGGCGCTGCGGTCGCTGTGCGCGGCCCTCCCCCCGGACCTGCCGGCGGCGGTTCTGGTGGTGCTGCACGTCCCCCGCTCGGCCCCCAGCGCCCTGCCGGGCATCCTGACCCGCAGCGGGCCACTGCCGGCGCACGCCGCCATCGACGGCGAGGTGCTGCGCCCCGGGCTGGTCTACGTGGCCCCGGTGGACCGGCACCTGCTGATCGTCGAGAACCGGGTCCGGCTGTCGGTGGGCCCCGCCGAGAACGGGCACCGGCCGGCGATCGACCCGCTGTTCCGCTCGGTGGCGCGGGCGTTCGGGCCCGAATCGGTCGGGGTGGTGCTGTCCGGTTCCCGCGACGACGGGGCGGCGGGCCTGACCTCCATCGCCGCCCACGGCGGAGTGACCATGGTGCAGGAACCCGCCGACGCGCTGTATCCGTCGATGCCCCTGGCGGCCCTCGACCAGATCCGGGCCGACCACGTGCTGCCGGCCGCCAAGCTGGCCGGGGTGCTCGGGGAGATCTCCCGGGTCCCGCCGGGGCGGGGCCGGCCCGGTGCGGCGGACCCGCTGCTCGACGCGGAGGTCGCCATGTCGGACCTCGGCCCGGTCACCACGGCCGACGTCTCCGGCGCCCCGGCCGGGTACGGCTGCCCCGACTGCGGTGGGGCGCTGTTCGAGCTGCCCGGCGCGGTGCTGCCCCGGTACCGCTGCCGGGTCGGGCACGCCTGGTCACCGGAAAGCCTGCTGGACGAGCAGACCATCGCGTTGGAGAGCGCGCTGTGGATGGCGTTGCGCGCCCTTGAGGAGAAGTCGGAGCTGAGCCGGCGGATGGCGGTGAGCCAGCCCGACCACCGCGGGCTCCGGGCGATGCGGCTGCGGGCGGTGGCCGAGGACGCCAAGGGTGCCGGCGCGCTGATCCGCACCCTGATCGAGCGGATCGGTACGGCCGCCGACGGCCCACTCCGATCCCCTGTCGACGGGCCGTCGGCTGACTGAACAGGACCGACGTGCGGTAGCGTCAGGTCGGCATGAATTTCCGTCGGGAAGGCGCACCATGATCCCCGTCGACCCGCAGTTCGAGGCGCTGCTCGGCTACCTGAAGGAGAGCCGGGGCTTCGATTTCACGGGTTACAAGCGCTCAAGTCTCATCCGGCGGGTCAACCACCGGATGCAGCAGGCCGGCGCCGCCGAATACGCCGAATACCTCGACCTGCTGCAGGTGCACCCGGACGAGTTCACCAGCCTGTTCAACACGGTCCTGATCAACGTCACGTCGTTCTTCCGCGACCCCGAGGCCTGGCAGTTCCTGCAGTCGGAACTGCTGGAACCGCTGGTGGCGGACAAGCCGGCCGGCACGCCGATCCGGGTGTGGAGCGCGGGCTGCGCCTCCGGCGAGGAGGCGTACACGTTGGCGATCATGCTCGCGGAGATCCTCGGCCCGGAGGCGTTCCGCAAGCAGGTGAAAATCTACGCCACCGACGTCGATGAGGAGCAGCTCGCCGAGGCGCGCGCCGCGACGTACCCGGAGCGGGCCCTGGCCAGCGTGCCGCCGGAGTTGCGGACCAGGTACTTCGAGGGCACCGGGAACCGGTACGTGTTCCGTAAGGACCTGCGCCGTTCGGTGATCTTCGGGCGCAACGACCTGGTTCTGGACGCCCCGATCTCCCGCATCGACCTGCTGGTGTGCCGCAACACCCTGATGTACTTCAACGCCGAGACGCAGGCCCGGATCCTGGGCCGGTTCCACTTCGGCCTGGCCGAGGGCGGCATCCTGTTCCTCGGCAAGGCCGAGATGCTGCTCAGCCACGGCGACCTCTTCCTGCCCGTCGACCTCAAGCGCCGGGTGTTCCGCAAGGTGCCCCGGCTCGCCCAGCCCGCCGGTTCGATCTTCGCGGAACAGCCGCGACCGCCGCTGGGGGCCGAGCTCATCGGGCTGGACCAGCTCCGCATGGAGGCCTTCCTGGCCAGTCCGGTGGCGCAGGTGGTGGTCTCCGCCGATGGGCTGGTCGCGCTGGCGAACCGGCAGGCGGAGGTCAGCTTCGGGGTGTCCCAGCGCGACATGGGCCGGCCGTTCCGCGACCTGGAGATCTCCTACCGTCCGGTGGAACTGCGCAAGTACATCGACCAGGCCCAGGCCGAGCGCCGCACACTACGGGTCACCGACATCGAGTTCTCCCGCGCGCCCGGCGAGACCACCCACCTGGAGGTGCAGCTCAACCCGTTGCTCGACGCCGACCTGGGTGTCCTGGGGGTGGCCCTGCTGTTCACCGACGTCACGGTCGCGCACCGGCTGCAGGACGACCTGGAGTACGCCAACCGGCAGCTGGAGACCGCCTATGAGGAACTCCAGTCGACCAACGAGGAACTCGAGACCACCAACGAGGAACTGCAGTCGACGGTCGAGGAACTGGAAACCACGAACGAGGAACTCCAGTCGACCAACGAGGAACTCGAGACGATGAACGAGGAGCTGCGCTCCACCAACGACGAGCTGCAGCACATCAACGAGAAACTGCAGGAGAGCACCATGCGCCTCGACGCCGCCAACGCGTTCCTTGAGGCGATCATGGCCAGCCTGCGGTCCGGCGTCACGGTGGTCAACCGTGACCTGCAGGTCCAGGTGTGGAACCGGCGCGCGGAGGACCTGTGGGGGCTGCGCCGCGAGGAGGTGGTCGGTGGCCACCTGCTCAACCTGGACATCGGCCTGCCGATCGAACGGCTGCGTCCGCTGCTGCGCTCCGCGCTCTCCGGCGCCGGCGGTCCGCAGGAGCTGGAGCTACCGGCCGTCAACCGGCGTGGGCGCAGCATCATGGTCCGGGTGGTCTGCACCCCGCTGGCGGACGATGCGGGCGGCCCGGGCGGCGCTATCGTAGTGATGGAGTCCGACGAGGCCCCGGCGCCTCCCGGCTGAGCTGAGCGCTATGGACCCGGCCCGTTTGCCGCCGCATCGCGGGGGTAAGCACACCGCGCCGGCCGAGAAGGGAGCGCCATGCCGCCCGCCGTGCACTGCGATGTCAGGTACCACGATCGGCGTGCCCTGGTGCGGATGACCGGCTCGCTGTCGTTGGCCACCGCACCCACCGCCCGGATCGCGTTGCTGAAGTGCATCGCCGATCAGCCCGACGCGGTGATCGTCGACCTGGCCGAGTTGGTCGTCGAAGAGCCGCTGGCGCTGTCGGTGTTCACCGCCGTCGCCCGGCAGGCTGCGATGTGGCCGGGCACCCCGATCCTGTTCAGTGCCCCGCCGGCGCCCACCGCCGCGCTACTGACCAGCGGCGGATACGGCCCGTTGCCCATCTACCCGTCGGTACGGGCCGCGCTGGCCACCTCCGACGGGCGGGTCAGCCTGCCGTCGCTCAGCGATGAGCTGCTCCCCGTCTCCGGTGCCTGCCGCCAGGCCCGGGACCTGCTGACCGAGGCCTGTGTCCGGTGGGATCTCCCGCATCTGGTCGCCCCGGCCAGCATCGTCGCCGGTGAGCTGGTCGCCAACGTGATCGCCCACGCGCACACCCCGATGACCCTTCGGCTGGCGCTGCGTCGGCGCCACCTGCACATCGCGGTACGCGACGGCTGCAACACCGAACCCAAGCCCGCCGCGGACGCCCCGCCGCTGACCGCCGCCGCTGGCCGCGGCCTCCTTCTCGTCGGGGCGATCGCCCAGCGCTGGGGCTCGCTGCCGACGCACGGCGGCAAGGTGGTGTGGGCGATCCTGTCCACCTCCATGGCCCCGATGGGCCCCCTGGGGACGCCGCTC
>DASVVF010000891.1:0-8609 GCA_036386695.1 Catenuloplanes sp.
CCAACTTCGGGGTCTTCAAGCAGAACTGGTACATGTTGCGTAACGCGTGCGGCAGGTTCGCTGGCCAGGCCGCCGGAATCTACAACAACGGCGCCGTCCTGAACAGCAACCTCAGCGCCGACGTGCAATGCCTGAACGCCAGCCAGAACTTCTACGGCATCGACCGCTGGTTCGCCGGGCACCGCAACGGCCAGACCGGCCTGACCAACTCGAACACGGCGGACATCAGCCGCTACCGGACCGCCATCTACTGGATCCGCGACCGGATCAACTCGAACTCCGCCAACCTCACCAACGACACGCGGTTCTGGGTCAACGTACCCGCCATCTGACCCGGCGAGGGCCGGACAGGCTATGAGGCGGTCGGCCCGCCCGTCCGGCCCGTGCGGGTCCGCTCGCCGGTCGTGGACCGCAGTGCCATCGGGAAGGCGACCGGCCGGGACACGTCACATTTCCACCGGGGTGACCGGTTACAGCCGGGTGCTGGGTCGCAAGGTGGCCGAGCAGCCCGCCGTCCCGGTCGAGTCCGGCACGGAGCCGTCGGCGGCCACCCCCGCCGACGTCGCGAAGGCACAGCAGCAGCTCTCCGCGCCGTGCCGCAGGTCCGGGGAGCCGGCGGGTCAGCTGTCGTCGCGTGACGGAGCAGCTCCGAAGACGTTGGACTGCTGGCCGTGTCCCTGCACAGCCTGCTGCGCGTGACCGGACGCGACCGCGTGCTGCATCACCTGGCCGGCTGAGCGCACACCCGCTGCCGCGCAGACCTGTCGCAGCAACTCGCGCAGCTCATCGGCACTGTCGGGGTGATCGGCCAGCAGGTCTTCCAACCGGCCCACCCAGGCGGCCTGCTGCTCCAACCGCACGCGTTGCGCCTCGGGGCCGGCAGCCTCCACCGCGGTGCGGGTGCGCTCCAACCGTTCCTCGACCACCGCTATCCGGTCCTGATCGCCCCGCCCCAGAACCCGGGCGAAACCCCGCTTCGTGAGGCCCCACGCATCCGTCGCGACCGCTCCCAGCAGTGCCGTACCCCCGGCCCCGGCGAGGGCCAACATTTCCTCTGCCAACATCGCGCCTCCACATGGGCTTGAACCCCGGATGAGTCAGGACAGCCCCATTTCAGCCCAACGACCGGCGAAGCACCAGAGGACACCACCGCGTCGACCGTCGCGAACTCGACAGTCGGCGTGGGGGGTAACGGGTGAGAGCACGACCCTGACGTGCGCGATGGCGACCCGGTCGGGGTGAGCCCACGGAAAGTTCCCCGACACCGGGGCCCTCGCAACGAGCCGGCGGGCCAGTTGGGTGATGGTGGCGTCCCGCTCGGTCGAGACCGTCCCGGCATGCGGTGAGCCCCCCTTGACCTGGCCACTAGCATGGGCCTCTGCCAGCCGCGGACATCGAGGGGACAGGATGGGCTCCCTGGTTTCGGACAGCCCGGGCGGTGGCGTCGATCCTGGTTCGCGGGGGTCGGTCACCGACCGTGCGCCCACGCAGAGTCGTCCGGCCCGGCCGCCGGATCCTCCCCGGGTGGTGGGCCTGGACGGCCTACGCGGGATGGCCGCGTTGTATGTCTGTGTTCATCACTGCTGGCTGCTGGCCTTCCGGGGTATCCGGCCAACTCCGGTCCGGCCTGGCTCGGCTGGCTCGTTCACGGCCGCCTCGCCGTGGTCTTCTTCCTGGTGCTGTCCGGCTTCTCCCTGGCCATTTCCGCGGCCCGCGACGGGTGGCGGGTCGGCGGCCTGATCCCATTCGCGCGGCGCCGCGCCTGGCGGATCATGCCACCATACTGGGCCGCCCTCGGGTTCAGCCTGGTCATCGCGTGGGCGCTCGTTCCGGCGTCGCGCCTCGGGCCGCCGACCGGTCGGTCAGTCGTCGTCTACGGCCTGTTGCTGCAGGACGTCGCAACGGCCCCGACGCCCAACCTGGCCTTCTGGTCGATCGCGGTCGAGGCCGAGTTGTACCTCACCCTTCCCCTCCTGGTGCTCATCCGCCGCCGTCTGGGTGCGGTGATGCTCCTTGTCTGCGCCACCCTCCCGGTGGTCATGCTGGGCCTACTCACCCCCGACGGGGCCCTGGTGAAGGGGTCCACCGGGCTCGCTGTACAACTCGCCCCGGTTTTCGCCGCGGGCGTGGCGGCCGCCGGCGTGTTGGTGGCCAGTGAGCGGATCCGCCGCTTGCCCTGGCATTGGCTGGCCGCGGGTGGCGCCGCGCCGGTGCTGCTGCTGATACTTCTCAACGGCCCGGTCTGGACTGTGGACCATTACTTCTGGATCGACCTCGCGGTCGGTCCGGCGATGGCGATGCTCCTCATGGCGGTGGCTACCGGTCGGCCGGTGGCTCTTGTCAGGCTGCTGGGCACCCGGCCGGTGCGTGGTCTCGGCACCTTCTCGTACAGCCTCTATCTCATCCACCTGCCGATCATTCTGATCATCAGTCGGATGGTCGTGGCGCCGCGCCTCGCGCCCGGGCTCACCGCGTTCTGGGTCACGCTGGTATTGGGGCTGCCGATCTCGCTGATGACCGCGCGGTTCTTCGCGATGGTCTTCGAGGTGCCCTTCGTGCGGCACCGCTCCTGGAAGCATCTGCTGTCGGCCGCGCGTCCCGCCGCAACGACCGCCACTGCGCGTCGGCACGGCGGGCTGCGCACGTCCAGCTCTGGCCGGGGGGAGCCAAATTGATCTATCGATGCTAATCTGCCTGCCGCGCGGGGCACCGTGGTGGGGCCCGTCTCAGTCGTGATCGCAAGGGCAGGCCGCTGTGGTGTCAAAACGTCAGTCAGCCGTACGGTTCATGCGTCTCAGTGTCGTGGGCGCGACGGTGGTCGCGCTCGGCGCTTTCCTCGCCGTGCCGGCACCGGCCATGGGGCAGGAGGCAACCTCGCTGAGCGTGCCGACCTCAGGCCAGCTCAACGTGGGTGACCTGCGTACGAATTACCTGGTGAACCCGCTCGGTGTCGACACGGCGCGACCGGCGCTGTCGTGGACGGTGGCGTCGGACGGCTACAACCAGGAACAGACCCACTACCGGATCGCGGCGGCGGAGAACGCGGGCGATCTGACCGCCGAGCGGAACCTGCTGTGGGACTCGGGCCGAGTCGCCAGCAAGGACACCTCCGACGTCCCGTACCAGGGCGCGGCGGCGCTGGTGTCCCGGCAGCGGGTCCATTGGCGGATCCAGGTCTTCAACGGCGAGCAGGCGTCCCCGTGGAGCCCGGTGGCCTTCTGGGAGATGGGTCTGCTGTCGAAGGACGACTGGAAGGCCGGGTGGATCAAGCGGACCTCGTCGCTGTCCAGCACCATCACCAACGTCTTCGCCGAGCCGCTGACCGCCCGGTACGTACGACTGCGGGTGTTCGAGACCGGGCCGGTGCCGACCGGCGACCCGGTGCACCGCCTGCAGCTCATGGAGCTACGGGTCCGCGACGGCGCCGGTGACAATCTGGCGGCGGGCGCGGGCGTGACCGGCCGGGACCCGTTCCGGCACGGAACCCAGTGGGGTCCGGGCCAACTGGTGGACGGGAACGTCAACACCGGGTTCACCACCATCCCGTATCCGTCCGCCCAGCACCGCGTCGACGACCCGCTGTGGGTCCAGGTGGATCTCGGGCAGTCCCGCTCCGGGATCTCGTCGGTGCAACTGGTGAACCGCACCGACCAGTCGTCCCGGGACCGCACCACCCCGAACTACCCGAAGCGCTACCAGGTCCAGACCTCCGACGACGGGCAGCAGTGGCAGACGGCCGGCTACTACCTGGCCGGTTCCGGCGCCGCCGGATACGACACGCTGGGCACCCCCCAGGCGATCGAGGTGCCGACCTTCACCAGCGAGGCCACCGCGCCGATGTTCGCCTCCAGGTTCGACGTGGATCCGGCGAAGCGGGTGGCGACGGCCCGGCTCTACGTCAGCGGGCTCGGGTTGTACTACGCCGAGGTCAACGGCGAGCCGGTGTCGGACTCGTATTTCGACCCCAGCGAGAGCGACTACCGCCGGCGGATCTTCTACTCCTCCCACGACGTCACCCGCCTGGTGCGCTCCGGCGGCAACGGCGTCGGGTTCATGCTCGGCAACGGGATCTACGGCAACGGCGTCGCCCCGAACGGCGGGCGGTACGACAAGACCGACGGCCTGCCGTACGCGGCCGCCGGGTTGCACGGCACGGCCAAGGGCATCGCGCAGCTCGAGGTCACCTACACCGACGGCACCAGGACCACGGTGGCCAGCGACGAGTCGTGGAAGTACACCGACTCGCCCATCACGTTCAACTCGTGGTTCGGCGGCGAGGACTACGACGCGCGGCGGGCCGCGCAGCTTGCCGGCTGGTCGACCGACAGCAACACCTTCGACGGTTGGGGGTCGGCGCAGCCGGTGCCGAGCGGTGAGCTTCCGGCGGGGGTGCTGCGGGCCCGGCCGACTCCGCCGATGCGCATCGTCGAGACCCTTCGCGGTGCCTCGGTGAGCCAGGGTCAGTTCCCCAACGGTGACGGTTGGGTCGACGTGTCCCGCAACGGAGCCGGATTCGAGGGCATCAGGTTCACCGGGAGCCTCACCCCGGGTCCGGACTACGCCGGGGTCTCCCTGCAGTTCCATCCCTCGGAGATCAAGACGGACACGAACGTGGACCAGAGCTCGACGAAGGCCGGGTCCGCCCCGCTCTTCGACACGTACACGTTCTCCGGCCGGGAGACCGCCGGGACCACCTGGAACCCACGGTTCGTCTACCACGGATTCCGGTACTACAAGCTGGTGCTCGGCCTGCCGGACGGCCGCACCCCGGCGGACTACGGCTTCGCCGACAAGGCCGCGATGCTGCGTGACCTGATGGGCGCCAAGCTCAGCTTCGTCGGGCACATCGTCCGGACCGACCTCGCCCGGACCGGCTCGTTCAGCTCCTCGAACCGCAGCCTCAACCAGATCCACACCATCATCGACCGGTCGATCGCGAGCCAGCTGTACTCGGTCTTCACCGACTGCCCGCACATCGAGAAGCTCGGGTGGATGGAGACCTCGCACCTGATGCTGCCGTCGATCGCCGGCACCTACGACATCCGGGCGTGGATGGCGAAGATCTCGCAGGACGCGGTCGACTCCCAGGTCACCGGCGCAGGCGACCAGGCGGCACAGAACGGTGGATCGCTCGGTCAGCCCGGGTACGCCACCGCGATCGCCCCGGCGTTCCAGATCATCCGGGGCCTCAACACGGACCCGAACTGGAACGGCGCGATCATCCTCACCCCGTGGGAGCACTACCTGGCCTACGGTGACGCCTCGGTGCTGCGCACCAGCTACCCGGCCATGCAGAAGTACCTGGGTTGGCTACAGGCGAGGTACGCGCCGAACAACTACATCGTCAACGACGCCCAGATGGGCGACTGGGGTCAGTACCAGGTGAAGACGCCGACCCCGCTGGTCGTGACCGCCGCCTTCTACCGGATGGCCGACGCCATGGCGAGGACCGCGACGATCCTCGGTCACGCCGAGGAGGCGGCGACCTACGCCGATCTCGCCGCCACGATCAAGACGCGCTTCAACGCCGAGTTCTTCAACCCGGACACCGGCGTCTACGGCAGTGACACGCAGGCGAGCTACGCCGTCGCGCTCTTCTCCGGCCTGGTGCCCGACGGGCACACCGACCGGGTCGTCGACCGGCTGGCCAAGGTGACCGAAGATCTCGGCCACACCATCACCACCGGCGAGGTGGCGCTCCGGCAGATGATCTCGGGGCTGACCGCGAACGGCCGTTCCGATGTGCTCTACCGGATGGCCCTGCAGCCCAAGCAGCCCGGCTACCGGTTCATCGCCGAGACCCTCGGCGAGACGACGATGACGGAGTACTGGAACTACAAGGACCAATGGGGCAACATGCGGTCCCGGAACCACGCCATGATGGGCAGCCTGCAGGACTGGTTCACCCGCGGCCTGGCCGGAATCGACAGCGCCGGGCCCAGCTACCGCGACGTCGTCATCAAGCCGTACGTGCCGGACAACGCCACCCAGCCGCAGGACTCCCGCACCACCTCGGTCGACGCCAGTGTCGGGTCGCAGTTCGGGACCATCCGCTCGGGCTGGAACCTCGACAACGGCACCCTGACCATGTCCGTCACCATCCCGGCCGGCACCACCGCCACGGTGTACGTCCCCGCCCAGGGCCACCCCGGGAACTCGGTCCTCGTCTCCCATGGCCGGGTGCGCGAACAGGCTGTCTCCGGCACGCTGGCGGACGGCTACGTCAAGATCGAGAATGTGCCGTCCGGGCGCTACACGTTCAAGCGTGCCGCCGGGTCGCTCCGGCGTGGCTGACCTGGTCTGATCGGTGGTCCACCTGGTCCGGCCGGCGAGCTTCGGCCAGACCAGGTGGACCGGACCGGTTACCGGGCGCCCCGGGTGGTCAGGCTCAGCGCAGCCACCCGTACACCTCGCCGTTGACACCGAGGGTCTGGTCCGCGGTGCCGTTGACGGCGATGCGCCGCACCACGGGCTTGACACTGTGGGACTGCCCGAACGGTCGGCGGTCGTAGGCAAACCAACCGCCGTCGGGGGAGTAGACCGGCCGGTACTCGTTCCAGGTGAGGGTGACGGTCAGCCGCCGGACCCGCCGCGTGTCGATCTCCAGAGTGTAGAGGTCGCGTTCGGCGTCCACGCCCTCCCCGACGCCGACCCGACCGGTGCCGCTGAAGGCGAGAGTCCGCCCGTCGGGGCTGAAGGACACGTCGGTGCGCCAGGCCCGCATGTCGGTCAGCCGGCTGGTGGAGCCGGTCCGCAGATCGGTGACGAAGATGGCCGAGAGCTGGGTGTCCTCGGGCCCCATCGCGTACGCGATCCGGTTGCCGTCCGCGGACCAGCTGTACCGGCCCTGCAGGGTCAGGCAGCAGAAGTCCTGGTTCAGGGGGAACACCCGCAGGTTCGAGCCGTTGACGTCGAACACCACGACCCGGGCCCGTTGGCCGGAGATTCCCGGTTCCACCGAGGCGATCCGGGAGCCGTCGGGGGAGAACTGGGCACCGCTCAGCCCGCAGACCCGGTCGCAGAACGGGTCTGCGTCGGAGTCCCAGGTCACGATCGGGCGGCCGCGGCTGCCGTCGGCGCGCGCCGTCCACACGCTGTGGTCGGTGGCGGTGTAGACGATGGTGCGCAGGTCGGGGGAGTACACCGGGAGCCGGTACGGGTAGTCCGTCGTGGCGTTGTCCGGCAGCCTGCCGTACAGGTTCGAGATGAGCAGCCGGTGGTTCGTCCGGTCGGGCCGGATCTCGTACAGGTCGCTGACGTCGGGGGTGCCGGTCGCGCTGAGGTACTGGATGCGCCCACCGGGCTCGGTGGCCCGCTGGGCGAGGGCGGGTGCGCTCGGCGCCATCAGGGTCATCGCCGTGGCGAGGGTCAGGCCGAAGGCCGCCCTGCGACTCAGTCTGATCATCTTCTGCTGTCCTTCCGTTGCGGGATGGTGGCGCGCGCGCCTGCCACGGCTGCGGGCACAAACGACGCCGCGAGCGACGGAGCGGGTGTCGGCCCGCGTCGCACCGCTGGCATCTCGTCGGGCCCGCGTCGGGATCGAGCGGCTCGGTGGGGGGGATCCGGGAATGCCAGTGCGGCCGGCGGAAGGCATGATCCGCCGTGGGAGGCCCCAGGCGACCGCCACCACATTAGACAGCCCGCGCATGGAGCGCCACCGTCCGTGCGCACAGTCCTGGTGGCCAAACGTCGGATCTATTGAGGATGCTCGCTACCATGTGCGGGGCCGGCCCCCCGTGAGCGCAGGGCCGGCTGCTCAGCGGAGGAGGCTCGCGTTGGATGGCGTCGGCACCGTGCCACCCCCGAATGACACCGGTCGGCGATGGTTCCGTTGGCCGCTGCGCATGGCGATCGTGGCCCTGGCCGGGGCGGCCGCCCTGTACTGGTGGGAGATCTCGGGAACGGGTTTCGGCTCGCCGGTGTTCACGTTCACCAGCGGCGATGGCCGGGAATACCGCCTCAGCGCGCCCACGTCCGCGTGGGGGACCCGGTGCGCGGAGTTGGAAGAGTGGACGGTGCGCGGGCGGAGCGGGACCTCGGCCTGGCACACGGTCGAGCGCGACTGCGTCTGGCAGGCAGTCGACGGCGGCGACAAGCCCTTCGCCGGCGGCGTCGCGGTGCAGGTGGGGCGGGCCCATGACAGCACCGACTGGTTCTTCTTCGGGGTCGTCCCGGAGCGGACCCGCATGGTCCGGATCACGCTGAAGACCGGCGCGGTGCGCGACCTGACACCGGTCGGCGCCGGCCGGCTCGAGGGCCGGGTCTACTTCGACTACCGGCCGGGAATCGGCAGGAAAATCCGGGTCCTGGGCCGGCAGTACCTGGACGGCAACGGTACGGAGATTCATGTCTACTGACGGCCCGGAAGTTCCCTCCCGGAAAAAACCCCGGGCGACGTCCCGCTTCGCGGCCGTCCCCATAACGGTCATTGTGGCCGCGATGCTCGGAATCCCGACCGCGAGGGAGTGGGACGTCGCGCTGCGCCCCGACGGTCGACAACTGCTCGCCGAGGGTGACCTGGCCGGTCACCGCTGGGCCGTGGTCTCGGTGGCGAACCGGGGTATCGTGACGCTGACCTGCCTGCATCTGCGGTACCGCGGCGTGACGGC
>DASVVF010000892.1:0-4773 GCA_036386695.1 Catenuloplanes sp.
AATATCGTCAGTTCGTACATCGACGCGTTCGCTGTCTACAGCGGGTCTTCCGAGCGCCTGGAATGGCTGCGTGAGGGACCGGTCGACGGCAACATGGCCAACAACAGCGCCCGCCTGCTGCTGCCGAACGGCATGCTCCCCCGGCGCGACACCCGGGGCAACGCCGCCACCGCCCCGGCGATGGATGTGGACGGCCGGCTGCGCGGGCAGCCCAGCCGCGCGATGGTCGCCGGTGATGTGCGCGCCAACGAGAACATCGCCCTGACCGCCACCCACACCCTGTTCGCCCGGGAGCACAACCGGATCGTGGGTCTGCTGCCCGCCTCCCTGTCCGAGGAGGAGAAGTTCCAGATCGCCCGGCGGGTCGTCATCGCCGAGCAGCAGCACGTCACCTTCGAGGAGTTCCTGCCGGCCCTGGGCGTGAACCTGGCCCCGTACCGGGGATACCAGCCCGGGGTGAACCCGTCGCTGAGCAACGAGTTCGCCACGGTCGGCTACCGGGCACACAGCATGATCCACGGTGAGATGGAGTTCGAGGTCGACGCCGGCCGGTACAGCGCGGCCCAGCTCGACTCCTTCCGCCGGCAGGGCATCGAGGTCATCCCGAGCGAGGACGGGCACGACATCGAGCTCGCCGTACCGCTCAACGTCGCCTTCTTCAACCCGGACCTGGTCGGCCAGATCCAGCTCGGGCCACTGCTGCAGGGTGTCGGCCTGGAGGCGGAGTACAAGAACGACGAGCAGATCGACAACCAGCTGCGCAGCGTGATGTTCCAGCTGCCGGTGTCCGGCAACCCGCAGTGCATGGACGGACCGGAACTGCCGCAGTGCTTCCGCAGCGTCGTCGACCTCGGGGCGATCGACGTCGAGCGGGGTCGCGACCACGGCATGCCGACCTACAACCAACTGCGCCGGGCGTACGGGCTGCCGGAGCGCACGTCCTTCCGGGCGATCACCGGCGAAGCCAGCGAGTCCTTCCCGGCCGACCCGGAGCTGACCCGCGGCAACGAGGCCAACGACCCGGACAGCCTGGACTTCACGCGGCTGTTCGACGTCACCGGCGACACCATCCCGCTCGGCACCGACGAAGCCGAGGCCTCGGCGGTGCGCGGCGAGCGGCGCACCCCGCTGGCCGCCCGGCTCAGGGCCGTCTACGGTTCCACCGCGAACGTGGACGCCTTCACCGGCATGGTCGCCGAGCCGCACGTGGCCGGCACCGACATGGGAGAGCTGCAACTGGCGATCTGGAAGAAGCAGTTCCAGGCGCTGCGCGACGGCGACCGGTTCTTCTACGGCAACGACCCGGGGCTGACCCGGATCCGCGAGCAGTACGGCATCGACTACCGCCGGCCACTGTCCGCGATCATCGCCTCGAACACCGACATCCCGCTGGCCGACCTGTCGCCCAACGTGTTCCACGTCGCCGGCGCGGTGCCGCCGACCAGCTGCCGGGTGAACTACACCGTCACCACCTCGTGGCCCGGCCACTTCCAGGCCAAGATCACGGTAACCAACACGGGCGACAGGCCGATCAACGGCTGGAACCTGCAGTGGTCGTTCCAGGACGGCCAGGTCATCGAGAGCGCCTGGGACGGCCCCGTCACTCAGGTCGGCAGGAAGGTGACCCTGGCCAGCGCCGACGGCAACGGGGCCCTCCCCGCCAGAGGCGGCACCGTGACGAGCCTCGGCTTCAACGCCACCCGGGGTGGCACGAATGTGAGACCGACGAACTTCACCCTCAACACGACCAGATGTACGTCGGGATAGCGCCCGGCTGATCCGAACAGACGCCTACCGGTGTCCCAGGAGACGCCTACGGGGGCGGGCGACGCCCACCCCCGTAGGCGTCGCCCGCACTCGCCGGTCAGGTGGCCCGCCGTCCCCCAACGGCCCGGTCCACCCGTCCCCCGACGCCGTGGCCGGAGACCAAGGCCGTAACAGCCCCTGGTCGCTCCCTGAGCCGTCCCGAACCACCGCGTGTTGGTGAGGGTAGTTGCGGGCGGTTTTCCCGCACAACCCGAATAGCTGTCTGGCCGGTCACACAACCCCGCCCCTGGCCAGGGCTTCCTTGGCATACCTGCCGGCGCCCCCGACCGTCAGGCGTCTTCCCGGTCCGGGCTCTCCAACTGGAAGAAGTTGCTCTGCCGGCCATCGCTGCGGGTCTGCTGGTAGATGAAGTTCAACCGACGCTTGTCGAATGTGGACAACCATTCGGCCCAGTCCACCTGGCGCAGCCGACCACCGCTGTCCCCACCGGGGAAGTCGAAGCGCAGCACCCCCAGGTGGTCGTCGTGCTCCGTGCCGTCGATCGTGGCGGGAACGGCGTCGCGGGCCTGGGCCCACCGGCGGATCACCTCATGGTCGGTGGTGACGAGGCTACGACCGGCGCGCTCCGGCTCCTGGTCGACGGAAGTGATCTCCTGTGAGTACTTCACCGACTTCGACGTCTGCTTGCCGGTACGGACGCCGCCGCCCGAGCCGCCCGTACCCTTGCCGCCCTTGCCGCCCTTGCCGTCCCTGCCGCCCTTGCCGACGGCCGCCGTAACCCCCGACGACTTCGACCCGGACGACTTCGAACCGGCGGCTCCGGCGCTGGACTTCTTGGCACCGTCCGACTTCTTGGCACCGTCCGACTTCTTGGCTTCGGCGGGCTTCTTCGCGTCGGCGGACTTCTTCGCACCACCGGCCTTCTTGGCATCGGCGAGTTCGGCCTTGATGAGCCGCTTCACCAGGTCGTCCTTGCGCAGCTTCGCGGTGTCGGCGACCCCGCGCCTGGCCAGCTGCTTGCGCAGCTCGTCCACCTTCATCCGAGCGATCCTGCTCTCCGCGACGTCCGGCGTGTCCGGGGTCTCGTTGCGGCTCTGCTTGGCGGCGACGGACTTCTTCCGGTCGGCACCCTTGGCGGCACCGGTGGAGCCCTGCGCCGTCGAACCGCCGGACTTCGCGTCGGCGCGCTCGGCCTTGATGAGCCGCTTCACCAGGTCGTCCTTGCGCAGCTTCGCGGTGTCGGCGACCCCGCGCTTGGCCAGCCGCTTGCGCAGCTCGTCCACCTTCATCCGAGCGATCTTGCTCTCCTCGACGTCCGGCGTGTTCGGGGTCTCGTTCTTCGACGAGCCGCCCTTGCTGGTCGCCGACTTTGTCGATGCGGTCGAGCCGCGGCCGGATTTGCCCTCAGCCATGGTGCGTCACCCTCCTTGGCACGTGTCTATGTCCCTGGCCAGTACCCGTCCCGGCCGGGGCCCAACCGACGGTGATCAACCCGGCTGCGGCCGGCCCGGCGAGGAACGCGCCGCGATCGGCCGGGTTGACACGCCATGATCCGCGTAGCACTATTCCACTACTTCATTAGTTAAAGGGAGTGAGCGATGGTCGACTTCCAGCTGGACTCCCGGTCCGGGGTGGCCACCTACCTGCAGCTCGTCCACCAGGTCAAACACGCATTGCGGCTGGGCCTGCTGCGGCCCGGTGACCGGCTGCCGACCGCCAAGGAGGTGGTCGCGAAGCTCGCCATCAACCCCAACACCGTGCTCAAGGCGTACCGCGAGCTGGAACGTGAGGGCCTGGTGGTCGGCAAACCGGGGCTGGGCACCTTCGTGCAGCGTTCCCTCGGCGGTGCGTCGACCACCGACCACACCCGGCTGCGGGCCGACCTGGCGCGCTGGGTGCGAGCCGGTCGGGTGGCCGGTCTGGACCAGGAGGACCTGGCGGCGCTGTTCGCCTCGGTGCTCGCCGAATCGTCCCGGAAAGAGTCAGCATGAGAACTCAGCGTGTGATCCCGCTACCCGAGCGCCGGGAGCAGCGTGTTTCGAACGACGCGGCGCACCGCCCACCGGTGCTGCGGGTCGCCGGCCTCGGCAAGCGCTACCGGCGGACCTGGGCGCTGCGCGACTGCTCACTGGCCGTCCCGGCCGGCCGGGTGGTGGCGGTGGTCGGCCCCAACGGCGCCGGTAAGACCACGTTCCTGCAGCTGACGGTCGGCCTGCTGACCGCCACCGAGGGCACGGTCGAGGTGTTCGGCGAGCCGGTCGGGCAGCGACCGGAGGCACTGCGCCGGGTGGCGTTCATGGCCCAGGACAAGCCACTGTACGACCGCTTCACGGTCGCCGAGCTGCTCGAACTCGGGCGCCGACTCAACCCCGGTTGGGACGGCGCGCTGGCCGAGCAGCGGCTGGCCGCGCTGCGGATTCCACTGGACCGCCGGGCCGGCCGGCTCTCCGGCGGCCAGCAGGCACAGGTCGCGCTGACGCTCGCCGTCGCCAAGCGCCCGGACCTTCTCGTCCTGGACGAGCCACTGGCCAATCTGGACCCGCTGGCCCGCCACGACGTCATGCGGGCGCTGATGACAGCGGTCGCCGACTCGGAGATGACCGTACTGCTCTCGTCGCATGTCGTTTCCGACCTGGCGGACACCTGCGACTGGCTGATCGTGCTCAACGGTGGGCGGATCCAGGTCAGCGGCGAGCTGGAGGACCTGCTGGAAAACCACCAGGTGTTGTCCGGGCCGGTCGAGCTCGCCGACGGCCTGGCGGCCCGGCTGCCCGTCCTGCAGGACAGCCGCACCGATCGGCAGGCCACCCTGGTGGCGCGTACCGGCCCGGCCCGCCCTCCGCTCGACCCGCGGTGGACCGCGCGCACCGTGACCCTTGAGGAACTGGTCCTGGCGTACCTGCGCAGCCCGGACGCCGCCGCGCTGCCCCGCCCCGCGCTGATCCGCACCTGATCCGCACCCGACCCCCCATCACAGAGGAGACAGACAGTGTTGTGGCTGACCTT
>DASVVF010000893.1:0-12903 GCA_036386695.1 Catenuloplanes sp.
GGCTGGGTCGCGGAACGAGGCGCCGTACGCGGCGGTGGAGGAACGCACCACCAGCTTGCGGAGCCGCTCGGCCCGCTGGCAGGCGGCCAGCAACTGCATGGTGCCGATCACGTTCTGTTCTTTCATCGCCGTCCGCCCGCCCTGCGGGTCGGGCCCGCTGCTCACGGCGAGGTGTACCACCACCTCGGCGCCGAGGTCGGCGATGGCCGCGCCGGCCGTGCGCGCGTCGGCGCGCACCTGCTCGACGCCGGAGAGCACGGCGGCGAGGTCGGCGGAAGGCGACTGCGGATCCAGACCGATGACCCGCCCAATACGCGGGTCGGCCGCGAGCCGGGCCGCGACGTGGGCGCCGAGAAACCGACTGACGCCGGTGACGACGACGGCCGGCCGGGGCGTGACGGAGCTGTCGACGGTCACGGCCGGGTGCCGCCCGGTCGGGCGTCACCGCGACGCGGCCGCGCCGCGCCAGGGCAGACGGCTGTGGACCGGGTCGACCAGGCGGCCGACCGGCCGGGCCGACCGGTGTCGGCCCGGCCGCCGGACCGGGGTCCGGACGACCAGGAAGCAGACCACGCTGAGGTCACGTACGCCTCCGGGGGTCGACAGGTGGCGACAGGGGGAACCGGCCGGACGGGACGCCCGACCGGGTCCTCACTTGCCGAGGCGGCGACGCTGGACGCGGGTCTTGCGCAGCAGCTTGCGGTGCTTCTTCTTCGCCATACGCTTGCGGCGCTTCTTGACCACCGAGCCCATAAAACAGCCCTCTCGAAGAACGTGCGGGTCGGCCCGGGCACCCACATGACATGGGACCGGCGTCCGAACTGGACAACGGACCGGGCCCCCTCTGCTGGGCATCAGGCGCACCAAGGCGGGGTCACGGTCGTCGTTCAGCGTAGCCGGAGCACTTCATCAGGGCCAACACGCCCCCGCCGGGTCGGGCGCGGCGCAGGTCGCGCCGCCATGAGGGCAGGTCGGGCCCGCCACGACGGCAGGCGGGCCCGGCACCCTCAGGCGGACTCGGAGAACGCTCCCCGCAGGTACGCGTGCACCGCGTGCTCCGGCACCCGGAATGAGCGACCGACCCGAACCGCCGTCAGTTCACCGCCGTGCACCAGCCGGTAGACCGTCATCTTCGACACACGCATCAGCGTTGCCACCTCGGCGACCGTCAGAAACTTGACTTCCGACAACCGGTCCTCGGCGTGTGGTGATCCGGTCATTGGCTCACCCACCATCCATTCCCGGCGCGTGCCACCGGTAGCCGGCAGTTCCGGTCCCCCACGGGCACGCGCGTGTATTCAGTACGGTAGCGGGACCCCTGTGACCGGCGCGACAGCTTCGGAGACTTCTCTTGGGATCCGTCAAGCCGACACACCGGTTGATGGTAACCATTCACCCGGTTGAGTCACGATCGGCCCGGTCGCGACGACTCTGCGGCCTTTCGGCCGACCTCGACTCGGCTGTCCCGGTGTCCCCGGTGGCGGCGCCCGGGACGGAGGGTCAGTCGGCGGCCGCCCGGACATACGCCGCGCAGTCCGCCCGGACCCGCTCCCACGGTTGGCCGAAGACCTCCAGCGAGACGCTGTCCGGCGACCGGCGCTCATGCACCACCCGCCGGAAGAAGGTCAGCAGGTCGCGCTGCCCGAACCGGTCATTGAGGTGGCGTACGGCGAGGTACGCGATTCCGTACCGGGCACTGACCTGCCAGTCCGGGGTCTTCGCGTCCGGCTCGGTCACCTCGAACCGACCGTCCCACCCGGCCTTGAACTGCCCCTGGACGTCCGGCAGGCCCGGGTATCCACTCACCGACCGCCCATCGGCCCCGGCGACGTCCGCCAGCCCTTCGGCCAACCACCAGTTGCCGGCGTCGTCGTAGCCGCCGTCGGGCAACGAGGAGACGTGTGCCAACTCGTGGCGCAACACCTCCGGCATCGTCCCGCCGGTGAGCTGGTCCGGATTCAGCACCACCTCGAACAGGCCCTGCGGCAGCGGTACGGCGTACCCGGAGGTCCATGGCGGCAGGCCGCCGCCGTACCACCGTTTCCACTGCGCCCGGCCGGCCAGGAAGACCACGTACCGCTCCGGTGGTGGCCCGGTCACCACGTACCGGTCGGCCACCGCGGCGGCGGCCTCCGCCCAGGCGAGCAGCTGCGGCAGGCGGTCCCGCTGCGCCGGGATGGTGGCCACCAGGGTGCGCTTCCCGGCCGCGGCCACCAGCTCGCCGTCCTCCCACGGCCGGGGTCCCTGGCCGGTCGCCGGTGAGGCGCCGAAGGTGACGATCTCCGGGCCGGTGGCGGCCTCCGCCCACTCCAGGTCGATCAACACGCTGGTGGCCCGGCAGTCCGGCGTCACGAAACAGTGGTGGAACCGCACCGGGGTCCGCCACCGGTTGTCGCCGCCGGTCCGGACGGGCAGCCCGACCAGTTCAGGCCGCCAGACGGCGACCCGCAACGCCCGCAGCGCGGCGTACCGGCTCTTCAGCGCGGTGCGTACCGCCGCCGCCCGCGCCGGGGCGAGGAAGCCGTCCTGATCACCACCCAGCAGCGCGGCGGACTGGGCCACCAACCGGGTGGTGATCTGGTCGGCCAGCCACCGCTGGGCGACCTGCGGCGGGTCGCCCGGGCGCGGACTGGGTGCCGGCTGGGCCGACGCGGGCGAGCCCCGACCGACCGTCCACGCCCGGATGCCGCGCCCTACCGGCGCGGCGCACACGGCCACCAGCAGGCCCAGCGCCAGGACGCCGGCAAGCGCGGGCCACCACCGGCGCCGCCGCCCCGGTTCCGGCGCCTGTCCCATTCCCCCGTCGATCACGGGCGGTGAGACTACGGGGCCGAACGGCTCGGGCGCGATCACCCGTTCAGCCAGCGGTACGGCGGGGGCGGCTCAGCGGGTCGACAGCAGGGCCCGGGCGAAGAACGCCACGTTCGCCGGGCGCTCCGCCAGCCGGCGCATCAGATAGCCGTACCAGGCGGTGCCGTACGGGACGTACACCCGGACGGTGAACCCGGCCCCGGCCAACCGCCGCTGCTCCTCCGGGCGCACCCCGTAGAGCAGCTGGAACTCGAACTCGTCGGGTGAGCGGTCGAACCACCGGGCCCGGTCCTCGGCGATCGCGATCAGCCGGGGATCGTGGGTCGCCACCATCGGGTAGCCGTCCCCGGACATCAGCACGTTCATGCAGCGTACGTAGGATTTGTCCACCTCCAACGCCGACTGGTACGCCACCGACTCCGGCTCGGCGTAGGCCCCCTTGCACAGCCGCACCCGCGACCCGGCGCCGGCCAGTTCCCGACAGTCCGCCTCGGTCCGGCGAAGGTACGCCTGCAGCACCGCGCCGGTGGTCGGGAAATCCTTGCGCAGCTTGGTGAGGATCTCCAGGGTCGAATCCGTGGTGGTGTGGTCCTCGGCGTCCACGGTGACGGTGGTGCCGGCGGCCGAGGCGGCGGCACAGATGGCCCGGGCGTTGTCGTACGCCAGCTGCTCGTCGATCTTCTGCCCCAGGGCGGAGAGCTTCACGCTGACCTCGGCGGCCGGGGTGAGCGTGGCGGCGCTGAGCGCGCCGAGCAGTTCGACGTACCCGTCGCGGATCGCGGTGGCCTGCCCGGCGGTCTCGGTGTCCTCGCCGAGATGATCGAGGCTGACCGCCAGCCCGGCCGCCGTCAGCTCACCCGAGGCGCGCAGGGCGTCATCGAGGGTGGTGCCCGCCACGAACCGGCGGACCACGTCCCGGCTGACCGGTACCGTGTCGACGAGCCGCTCCATCCGCGCGGAACGGGAGGCGGCCAGGAAGACGGATCGCAGCATGAGGCGAGCGTATCGTCCGGGGCACCGGCGGTCCCGCCGACCGCCGCAGCGCCACCGGCCGCGCAGGCGTCGCGCCGAGGCCACGGCACCGCCACCGACGCCCCTGGTCGTCTACGGTTGACGGGTGAACTTCGACGCCTACGCGCGGACCGCCGTCGACCTGGTCAATGCGCGCCTGGACGACCTCGGCGGGCTGCGGGCGCTGTTCGACGGCGAAAGCGCATGGATGCGCGACGAGGTGACCGAGCGGGACGTGGCCGTGTTCCGCCGGGCGCAGCGCCGCCTGCGCGACGTGTTCGAGCGGGGCACCGCCGGGCGCGACGCCGAGGCGGTCACCGAGATCAACGCGCTGCTGGAGGCGTATCCGGTACAGCCGCGCATCTCCGGGCATGACGCCGGCGACTGGCACATGCACGTCACCAGCCGCGGCGCCTCGGTCAGCGCGGAGTACCTGGCCGGCGCGGTGTGGGGGCTGGCGGTGTGGCTCTGCGAGTACGGCAGCGCCCGGTTCGGCATCTGCGCCGACGGCCGCTGCGGCAACGTCTACCTGGACACCTCGTCGAACTGCTGCCGGCGGTTCTGTTCGGAGCGCTGTGCCACCCGGTCGCACGTGGCGGCGCACCGGGCCCGCAAACGTGCCGCCGACGGCACCCGGCCGGCCGGCCAGGGCGTCGCCCACCTGGTCTGACGTCGCCCACCTGGTCTGATGGGGCGACCTGGTCAATGGGCGGTTCAGGCTTTGGCGGGTTCCGGGGCGGGGGTGCTCAGGTGCTGGCGGGCGAACTGCAGGGCCTCGCCCAGGTCCGCCTCGCGGACCGCCCGGCTCGCCGCCTTGCGGGTGGCCACCTCCACCGCGACGGCGCCGCGGAACCCGCGGGCGCTCAGCGAGCTCAGCAGCTCCGCGCAGGGTTGGCCGCCGCGGCCGGGCACCAGGTGCTCGTCGCGGCCCTCGCCGGTGCCGTCGCCGAGGTGGACGTGGGTGAGCTGATCACCCATGGCGTCGGCCATCGCCAGCGCGTCGGTGCGTGACGCCGCGCAGTGCGACAGGTCCAGGGTGTAGTCGTCGTAGCCGGTGCGGGTGGGATCCCAACCGGGCTGGTACGGCACGAACTCGCGGCCGGCCATCCGCAGCGGGTACATGTTCTCCACCGCGAAGCGCACGTCGGAGTGCCGGCGGGAGATGGTCGCCAGGCCGGTGGCGAAGCCGCGCGCGTACTCGCGCTGCCAGCTGAACGGCGGGTGGACCACCACGGTGGGCGCACCCAGGGTCTCGGCGAGGACCGCCGAGCGGATCAGCCGCTCCCACGGGTCGGCGCTCCACACCCGCTGGGTCACCAGCAGGCACGGCGCGTGCACCGAGAGCACCGGCACCCCGTAGTGGGCGGCCAGGCCCTGCAGCGCGCCGGCGTCCTGGCTGACCGCGTCGGTCCAGACCATGACCTCGACGCCGTCGTACCCCAGGGAGGCGGCCATCTCGAAGGCGGCGGCGGTCGGCTCCGGGAAGACCGAGGAGCTGGACAGCAGAACGGGGACGCGGGAAGTCACAGGTGCCAGCGTAGCTCTCCGCGCGGAGCGGACAGCCGGCGAGTCACTCGAAAATGGGACTATCCGCCCTGCTGGTTGGGCTCCAACTGATCCAGGCGGCGCAGGATGACGCCTTCGCGCAGCGCCCACGGGCAGATCTCCACCGCGTCGATCTCCAGCCGCCGCAGGGTGGCCTCGGCCACCACCGCCCCGGCCAGCAACTGGTGGGCGCGCCGGACGCTGACGCCCTCCAACCCGGACAGCTCCGCCGGCGCGATGTGCCGGATGAAGCCCAGCAGCTGCCGTACCCCGGAGTGGGACAGTCGGCGCGGTGCCCACAGCCCCGCCGCCGACGGCGCCGCCCCGGCCAACCGGGCCAGCATCCGGAACGTCTTGGAGGATGCCACCGGGCGGTCCCAGCCCACCTGGGCCAGCTTCTCCACCACCGGGTCCAGCATCGCCTCGACGTACTCGGTCAGGGCGTCGACGGCGGCCGCCGGCACCAGCGCCGAACTGCCCGGGGCCAGGGTGAGCCGCTCGCGGGTCAGCCGGCCGGCGCCCAGCGACAGGGACAGGGCCAGCTCCGGGTCCTCGTCGATGCCTGCGGCGATCTCCAGCGAGCCACCGCCGATATCCAGGGCCAGCAGCCGCCCGGCGGACCAGCCGAACCACCGGCGGACCGCCAGGAACGTCATCCGGGCCTCGTTCTCCCCGGACAGGACCTGCAGGTCCACCCCGGTCTCGGCCCGCACCCGGGCCAACACCTCGGCGGAGTTGGTCGCGTCTCGGACCGCGGAGGTGGCGAAGGCCAGCAGGTCGTCGGCGTCGGCCGCCAGCGCGGCCGCCTTCGCCCGGGCCACCGCCTGGACCAGAGCGTCGGCGCCCGAACGGGTCAGCGCGCCGTCGACGCCCATCTGCTCGGCCAGCCGCAGCACCGTCTTCTCCGAGTGCGCCGGCCACGGGTGCGCGCCGTGGTGGGCGTCCACCACGAGCAGGTGCACGGTGTTGGAACCGACGTCGAGCACACCCAGCCGCATGGCCTGAACCCTAGGGCAGTCGACGACCGGTGCCGCCGCAGGCCGGCCGTGGCCGGCGCCGCGCGGCGCGATCGGCCCCCACCGGGCGTACGCTGACCGGGTGGCACGCCGGACCGAACTTCGACTGCTGGCCGACCGGCCGGTGGATCCCCGCAGCCTTGAGGTCGGCCTCGACTTCCCGCGGGAGTGGATCGACTTCCTCGACCCGGCCGATCCGCAGCACCTCGTCCGCGCCGACGTGACCTGGCTGCTGTCCAGTTGGACGTGTGTGTTCGGCAAGGCCTGCCATGGCATCGTGGCCGGTCGGGCGCAGGACGGCTGCTGCTCGCACGGGGCGTTCTTCACCGACGCCGACGACGAGGCCCGGGTCCGCTCCGCCGTGAAGCGGTTGACCCCGCAGACCTGGCAGCACCACCGGCGCGGGTTCAAGCAGTACACCGAGGTGGACACCGTCGACGGGACCAAGCCGGCCCGCCGCACCGCGACCCGCTCCCAGGACGGCCCGTGCGTCTTCCTGAACGAGGCCGACTTCGCCGGCGGCGGCGGGTGCGCCCTGCACGCCCAGGCGCTGCGCGAGGGGGTGCACCCGCTGGAATACAAGCCGGACGTCTGCTGGCAGTTGCCGGTGCGCCGCGACCAGCAGTGGGACAAGCGGCCGGACGGCTCGCCGGTGCTGATCTCCACGCTGACCGAGTTCGACCGACGCGGCTGGGGCGCCGGTGGTCACGACCTCGACTGGTGGTGCACGTCCTCACCGGAGGCGCACGTCGGCGCGGAGCCGATGTACGTGTCGTACGAGGCCGAGCTGGTGGCGCTGATCGGCAAGGCGGCGTACGCCAAGCTGGCCGAGCTGTGTGCCGAGCGGGCCAGCCGGGGCCTGGTGGCCCCGCACCCGGCCACCCCGCAGCAGCCCGCCGCGGCGATGCCGGGCGGCCGGGAGCCGGCCACTCCCCCGGCGGCGCCCTGACCGTCGCCCCCGGGGCCTGCGGGCCGGCTACGGCTCGAACTTGTAGCCGAGCCCACGCACGGTGACGATGAAGCGGGGCGCCGACGGTTCCGGCTCCACCTTGGAACGCAGCCGCTTGACGTGCACGTCGAGGGTCTTGGTGTCACCGACGTAGTCGGCGCCCCAGACCCGGTCGATGAGCTGACCGCGGGTGAGCACCCGGCCGGCGTTGCGCAACAGCAGTTCGAGCAGTTCGAACTCTTTGAGCGGCAACTGCACGGTGGCACCGCCGACCGTGACGACGTGACGCTCCACGTCCATCCGCACCGGTCCGGCCGCCAGCGTCGGGGCGCCGGTCTCGACCGGGTCGGAAACCTGCCGGCGCAGGACCGCGCGGATCCGGGCCACCAGTTCACGGGGCGAGTACGGCTTCGTGACGTAGTCGTCGGCACCGATCTCCAGGCCGACCACCTTGTCGATCTCGCTGTCCCGGGCGGTCACCATGATGATCGGTACGGCTGACCGCTGGCGCAGCTGCCGGCACACCTCGGTGCCGGACATCTCGGGCAGCATCAGGTCGAGCAGCACGATGTCCGCGCCGGTGCGGTCGAACTCGGTCAGCGCGGATGTACCGGTCGCCGCCACCGAGACCTCGAATCCCTCTTTCCGCAGCATGTAGGACAGGGCGTCGGAGAACGACTCCTCGTCCTCCACCACGAGCACTCGGGACAATGCGTTTCCTCTCTTGACGGCCGCTCCGGAGTCGGAACCGGACGGTCTCAGACCTGGGGGCGCCCGGGGGGACCGGACTCGATCTTCATGGACGGCGGTAGCGGCAGTGCGGCTTCCGGGGGACGGGCGGGCAGCCGCAGGGTGAAGGTAGAGCCGCCGCCGAGCGTGCTGGTGACCTCCACCCGGCCCCCGTGGTTGGTGGCGATGTGCTTGACGATGGCCAACCCGAGCCCGGTGCCGCCGGTGGAGCGCGAGCGGGCCTGGTCGGCGCGGTAGAAGCGTTCGAAGATCCGGTCGACGTCATGCGCGGCGATCCCGATCCCCTGGTCGGTGACGTCGATCTCGACCCAGTCGTCGTCGCCGCGGACCACGACCGCCACCTTGGTCTCCTCGCCCGAGTACGCCACCGCGTTCTCCACCAGGTTGGTGACGGCGGTGGCGACCTGGCTGTCGCTGCCGTACACGGTCAGTCCGCGCTGGCCGTCGACGACCACCTCGATGCGCTTGGCCGCGGCGGCGGTGCGGGTGCGGTCGACCACCTCGGCGATGACCCAGTCCACCGGGACCGGTTCCGGCGCCGGCAGCGGCTCGGCTCCCTGCAGCCGGGTCAGCTCCAACAGCTCGTTGACCAGCCGGCCCATCCGGGCGGACTCGTGGTGGATCCGCTCGGCGAAGCGGCGGGCGGCGAGCATGTCGTCCGACGCCGTGATGGTCGGGTCCGCGCCGGCCGGGTCGGTGGCGTCGAGCAGCGCCTCCGCGAGCAGCTGCAGCGCGCCGATCGGGGTCTTGAGTTCGTGGCTGACGTTGGCGACGAAGTCGCGGCGCACCCGGGCCAGCCGGTGCGACTCGGTGACGTCGGCCCCCTCGACCGCCACGAACGGACCGCCCAGGGCGACCGCCCGCAGGTGCACCCCGAGCGGGGCATGGGGGCGGTCGGCCGGTCCGCGCGGCAGGTCCAGCTCGACCTCCCGGCGCACGCCGGTGCGCCGCACCTGCCCGGCGAGGGTACGCAGGATGGGATGCGCCGCCATGGTGCCGGGGCTGCCACCGGTGCGCAGCAGACCCATCGCCCGGGCCGCCGGGTTCACCAGCACCGGCACGTCGTCGGCGTCGAGCACCACCACGCCGACACGTAATGAGTCGAGGCTCTTGCGGCCCAGCCCTTTGAGGTTGCCCTCCTGCTCACCGGCGATGGCCAGCCTCCCGTCGCGCCCCGGACCCGCCGCGGTGGCGGCGGTACGCCGCCGTCCCGCCGCGCGGGCCACGAGCAGTCCCGTCACCAGTCCGACCACCAGCGCGGCAACCACCACTGCTGCCACCACTGCCCGGTCCACAGCAGGATCGTAGGGTCATTGTTAACCCACCGGGCTCGCATAATCGGACAAAGCTCTCGCACTTTCGGCAATGTTCACCGATGCGCCCGACGTCGTTCACCGCAGTTCACCCCAACGCCGCCGACCGCGCCTAGCGTGGTCGCCGCACCGCCCGCAACCGGCCCGGCGCACCCGGCGCCGCGGCCCCGACCACGGAGACGGCTTACATGCGCGAAGAGTTCCAGGCGGAACTGGGTCAGGTCAGCAGCATCCTGGTGTCGATGGCCGAGGCGGTCCGGGTCGCCATGCGGGAGGCGACCACGGCACTGCTCAAGGCCGACCGGATGGCCGCCGAGGAGGTGATCGCCCGGGACAGCGAGATCGACCACCTCTATCACCAGGTGGAGCGCCGGGTGTTCGACATGCTGGCCCGGCAGTCCCCGGTCGCCTCGGACCTGCGGGCCCTGGTGACCGCCCTGCACGTCACCGCCGACCTGGAGCGGATGGGCGACCTGGCCGAGCACGTCGCGAAGACGGCGCTACGCCGCCACCCGTCGCCCGCGGTGCCGGCGGAACTGCGGGCGGTCTTCACCGCGATGGCCGAGGTCGCCGACGGCATCGCCGCCAAGATCGCCACAGTGCTGTCGGAGCCGAACGCCGAGCGGGCCGCCGAACTGGACCGCGACGACGACGTCATGGACGACCTGCACCGGCAGCTCTTCCAGGTGCTGCTCAGCGACGACTGGCCGTACGGGGCGGAGACCGCGATCGACGGCGCGCTGCTGGGCCGCTTCTACGAGCGCTACGCCGACCATGCCGTCAACGCCGGCGGGCAGGTGGTCTACCTCATCACCGGCGAGCCCCCCACCAGCTCCTGACCGACCGGGGCACCCGGGCGACCGGGTGCCCCACGAACCTCAGCGACCCTGGTTGGCCACGGCGGCGGCGGCCTCCCGGGCGGCGTCGGGGTCGAGGTACGTGCCGCCGGGGGTCCTCGGCCGCAGGGCCGCGTCCAGGTCGTAGCGCAGCGGGATACCGGTGGGGATGTTCAGCCCGGCGATCGCCTCGTCGGAGATCTGGTCGAGGTGCTTGACCAGCGCCCGCAGCGAGTTGCCGTGCGCGGCCACCAGGACCGTACGACCGGCCAGCAGGTCCGGGACGATCTGGTCGTACCAGTACGGCAGCATCCGGATCACCACGTCCTTGAGGCACTCCGTGCGCGGGGCCAACTCGGGCGGCAGGGTGGCGTACCGCGGGTCGCCGGCCTGCGACCATTCGTCGTCGTCGGCGATCGGCGGCGGCGGCGTGTCGTACGAGCGGCGCCAGAGCATGAACTGCTCCTCGCCGTACGCCTCCTTGGTCTGCTTCTTGTTCTTGCCCTGCAGCGCGCCGTAGTGCCGCTCGTTGAGGCGCCAGGAGCGGCGCACCGTGATCCAGTGCCGGTCCGCCGCGTGCAGCGCCAACTCGCTGGTGCGGATCGCCCGGCGCATCACGCTGGTGTGCACGACGTCGGGCAGCAGGTCCTGCTCGCGCAGCAACTCACCGCCGCGGCGCGCCTCGGCCTCGCCCTTGGCGGTGAGGTCGACGTCAACCCAACCGGTGAACAGGTTCTTGGCGTTCCACTCGCTCTCGCCGTGCCGCAGCAGCACCAGGGTCCCCACAGTCATGGTCCTCATATTGCCGCAGGTCGGCACCGGGCGTGCGGGGGACCCGTGGCTGGACCACAACGTGGTGAACCGGCCCGACCCCGGCCGGGGCGGGGAGCTGTCGCCCGCCGCGCCGCGGGAGGGCGGCAGTGTGGCGCGCGGCAGTAGTTCGCGGGTGGCCCATTCTCCGGCGCCGACGACGCCGGCGGTCCACAATCAACACTCAGAGCTACCAGCTGAATACGACGCGTCCTACATCGACTTACGCTGATTCATATTCCCCTAGGGGCGATGTACAGAGGGACCCTTCGGGAGCACAATCAGTGCATGGACGGGGTGAAAGGCACCGATGTAGCAATCCGGTCAAGCCGACGCCTATTTCGCGACGCCCTTGCTGCCTGCCTGCACCCTGAGCCCGATTTGGTGGTCGTCGGCCACGTTGCCGAAGTGGCCGATTTGGCCGGCTTGTACCTGCTGCGGAGGCCCCAGCTACTCCTGGTAGACATCGGAAATGACGAAATGGCCACCCTGGAACCGCTGCACTGGTTGCGCACGCGGTATCCGACCACCCGGACCGTGGTGGTGTACGAGCGCCTCTCCCCGGCCGGCCTGGAACTGAGCCAGCGAATCGGCGTCGACACCCTCGTCCCGTTCTCCCACGGCCTCGGCGCGCTGCTCGTCGTGCTGCGTCAGCATGCCTGGGAACTCCAGGCCCACCGCAGCCCGGTCGAGCCCGACGAGGGCAGCCTCTCCGAGGAAGAGCGGAAGATCATTACGCTGTTGGCCAGCGGGCATCCGGTGCAGCGCATCGCCACGATGCTGGGACGCAGCGCCCACGCCGTCGAGAACAGCAAGCGGCGCATCTACGCCAAGCTCGCCGTCACCTCGCCGAGCCAGGTGGTCGCCCGCGCGGTGACGCTGGGCCTGGTGGACCGGCCGACGGCGACGGCGGACGCCGAGGGCGGCCAGAGTGGGCCACTCGGGCGCGACGGTCGCCTGCCGCAGCTGACCGCCCGGGAAGCGGACATCCTCGACTCGATCGCGATGGGCCATACCGTGCGCCAGACCGCCCGGATGTTCGGCATCGCGGCGAAGACGGTGGAGAACACCCAGGCCCGGCTGTTCCTGAAACTGGGCGCGCACAGCCGCGCCGCCGCCATCGCCGCCGCGCACGGCCTCGGTCTGCTGGACCTGGTCTGCGGAACCCACCGCCGGCCGGAGCCGACCCGCCGACCCGAGCCGACGAACCTGCACACCAACCCCACCCCCGCCGCCGGACGCTGCCGCCAGGACAGCGCTCCCAACCGGGGCGCACGATCCAGATAAGACAGTCAGCTCGACGCTAGACAGTCATTTCCCGACAGCGACTTGCAATAAGGCGACGAGTCCATCGGAAGGGGAACCACGGAGTGAAACAATCGCAGTGGCTGCTTGCTGCCCCCATGGCGCTGCTCATGGTGGCAGCCGGCGTGGTGGTCGGCACACCGGGCGGGGCGTCGGGGGCGCCCGCCATCGAGGTGCAGAGCCTCGATGGCAGCGGAAACAACCGGGCCAACCCGAGCTGGGGCCGGGTGGGCCTTCCGTACTCGCGGGTTGCCCCCACCCGGTACGCCGATGGCGTTGGCGCTCCGGCACCAGGTCCGAACAGCCGGTACATCAGTAACCGGATATTCAACGACAGCAACCAGAACCTTTTCTCGGAACGGAACGTCACCCAATGGGGCAATGTGTGGGGACAGTTCCTGGACCACACCTTCGGCCTGCGGGAAGCCCCCGGCGTGGGTAACACACCCGACCCGAGTTCCCGGAACATCGATTTCGACAATGCCGACCCGCTTGAGGAATTCACCAATACGCTCGGCTCCATTCCGTTCACCCGCTCCAGCATCCACCCGGGAACC
>DASVVF010000894.1:0-2200 GCA_036386695.1 Catenuloplanes sp.
TGGCCGGGCGGCAGGCGGCCAGCGGTCACCTCGCCGAGGCACGGGCCACCATGGACGCGGTGCTGGACTCGCTGCCGGTCGGTCACCCGGCACGGGTCAACGCCGTCACGTACACCGCTCTGCTGTTGCGGATGCTCGGCGCACCGGAGGACGCCCGGGCGCTGTTGAGCATCGAGCTGGACCGGCTGCCCGACCCGGCGGCCGCGGACAGTCTGCACCTGCGCCTGCAACTGGCCACGTACTGCGTGCTGCGGGGACAGTTGCGCGACGCGGACGAGTGGCTGTGCCGGGTGATCGAACTGGGCCGGGACACCGCCGCGGCCCTGATCGCACGGGCGATGCGGCCGGTGACCGGCTACCCGGCCGGCCCGGCACCCGCGGGGCCGGCACCCACCGCCACCATCCTGCTCGACACGCTCGACGACGCCGACATCGCCCGCAACATCGACGTTTTCATCGTCCTGTGCTGGACCGGCCTCTACGCCGACGGCCCGCCCGAATCGCTGCGCCGCCTGCGGCGTTGCCACCGGATCGCGGTGGCGGCGGGGCACAGCTTCGCCCTGCCGTACCTGCTGTCGGCGCAGGCCCATGTGCAGGCGCTGATGGCGCGGATCACCGAGGCCCGACAGGCCGCGGACGAGGCGACGGAGATCGCGCGGTTGCTCGGGGCGGCCGAGCCGCTGGCCCTGGGTCTGCTCACCCAGTGCTGGGTGCAGGGCTGCGCCGGCGCCCACGCCGAAGCGGTGACGACCGGTGAACAGGCCGTCGCCGCGGCGCAGGCCAGCCGCGGCTGGCTGCCGATGGCCGGGGCCATGCTGGCGTTCGCCCGGATCGGGGCCGGCGATGTCGAGCGCGGGCGCACCGACCTCGTCGCGGCCGGCGGCGGACCCGAACTGGCGACCATGTTCCCGCACAACCGGCTCACCGCCTGCACGGTCTTGAGCGAGACGGCCGCCGCGCGCGGCGATGTCGCCGAGGCGGCCCGCTGGGCCGACCTGGCCGAGCGGGTGGTGCAGTTGGGCCGCGGTGCGGGACACGGCCTGGCCACGCTGGCGCGGGCGTACGCGAACGGCCCCACCGACCGGGCGGAGGCGGCGCGGCTGGCCGAGCAGGCCGCCACCATCCTGACCGACGCCGACCTGCTCATGGCGGCGGGCCGCGGCTGGCTGCTCGCCGCTTCCTGCCACGCCCGCCGCGGCGACCCCGAGGCGGCGAACCGCGCCATGACCCACGCGGCACGCGCCTACGACGGTAGCGGCGCGGACGCCCTGCAGGGCGAAGTCCACCGGCTCCGGCGGGAGCTGAGCGTACGCCCCAGCACCGACGGGACCGCCGAGCTGACGCGTCGCGAAGCGGAGATCGCGGCGCTGATTGCCGCCGGTTGCTCCAACCCGGACATCGCCAACCAGCTCTTCCTGAGCGTCCGGACGGTGGAGACCCACGTGTCACGGATCTACGCGAAGTTGGGTGTCACCACCCGCGCCGCCGCCGTCAGCCGGCTCGCCCGGATGCCGTCGCACCGCTGAGCCCGCGCGGGCCGACCATGCCCGGCTGAGCCCGCCCGGGCACGTACGCCCGGGCTACGTGCTACGTACCCGGGCCGGGTCCGGGCACGCACGGATGCGCCGCCGTACCCCGCGCCGGCAACCTGGTGACGCGGCGCCACCCCCGGCCGCATCGCGTTCACCGATCCGATGAGAAAGGCTCAGCATGCGCAAGTTCACCCGGTACGCCGTTGTCACCCTGGCGGTCGGCGCCCTTTCCGGCCTGGCCGCCGTTCCGGCCTCCGCCACCGCGGCGGGACCCCAGCCCAGCGCGCGGGCGACGGTCGTGCCCATGGCGGCGGTCGACTACACGGTGCGGGTCCACACCGGGGACGTGGAGAGCGCCGGCACCGACAGTGATGTCTGGGTGCGGCTCAACGGGACCCTGGGCAGCAGCACCTTCCTGTACCTGGACAACTCCGCCGACAACTTCGAGCGCGGCCGCATCGACAAGTTCGTCTTCACGCTCAGCAACCTCGGCCGGATCACCTCGGTGGACGTGCGCTTCGACCGGTCCGGCGACAACCCCGGCTGGTACCTGGACAAGCTGACTGTCGCGGCCGCCGGCCAGACCCGTACCTTCCCGCACTACGGCTGGATCACCTGGAACACCACCGAACGCCTTCCCGCCGCCTGACCGATAGGTCGCGCGGGTC
>DASVVF010000895.1:0-1720 GCA_036386695.1 Catenuloplanes sp.
GAAGCTCGACGGCGAAGGTGGTGCCCGGGCCGGCGTGGTCGGTCAGGGTGATGGTGCCGTGGTGGCGTTCGATGATGGCGCGGGTGATGACCAGGCCGAGTCCGGTGCCGGGGATGCGCCGGTCCAGGGCGGTGGAGGCGCGGTAGAAGCGGCGGAACAGTCGAGGACGTTCCGCGGCGGGGATACCGATCCCGGTGTCAGCGACCGTCCAGGTGATCCATGGTTCGTCGGTGTGCGCCGTGACCGTGATGGTGCCGCCCTCCGGGGTGTACTTCACGGCGTTGGACAGCAGGTTGTCGGCGACTTGCAGCAGCCGCCCCGCGTCGGCGACCAGCTCGATCGGGTCGTCCACGTCGACGGTTATCGTGAGGTGCTTGTCCGCGGCGGACATGGTCGCTACGTCCACCGCCTGAGCGATGACCTCGGTGAGATTGGCGGCGGCGGTCGGATGAACGGCCGGCTGGCCGGACTCCAGTCGGCTCAGATCGAGCAGGTCGCCGGCCATCGCCGCGAGGCGTTGCGCGCTGCCGGTGATGGTCTGCAGGTAGTCGCGCTGCTGTTCGATCGACAGTGTTCCGAGGTCCTCGTTGAACAGGGCGGTGGTTCCGGTGATCACCGCCAAGGGGTTGAGAAGTTCGTGGCTGACCAGGGCGAGGAAATCGTCTTTCGTCTGGGCCAGCTCCACGGTCAGTTCCTCGGCTCGGCGGCGCTCCAGATACTGTCCGAGGTGCGCCGCGATACCGGTGAGCAGGGAGACGAAGCTGTCCTCCGGGTCCTCCGCGCGGTCCCCGTAGACGGCCAGGGCGCCGAGCACCTGCTCACCGGAGCTGATCGGTACGCCGACGGCCACGTGCAGGCCGTAGCGGGCGGCTGCCGGGCTGCGCGGCGAGCACCCGTCGACGGCCAGATCCGATATCCACCGGGGGCGTACGTCCCGGCACACCATTCCGGGCAGGCCCACCCCGACCGGTAGCTCATTGACGACAAAGTCGTCGACCTCCCGGGTTTCCCAACGTGCGGCGCAGGACAACACCTGCCGGTCACCGTCGAGCAGCCACAGCTCGACCACCGGCCAGTCCATCGTGGCACCGAGGGCCTCCACGACGTGCTCGGCCGCCTGCCCGCTGCCGGCGGCGTGGGCCAGGCCGCGGGCGACGGCCGCCTCCACCGCGGCGAACCGCCGCGCGCGGTGCGCCACGGTGACGTCATGGGCGAACGCGTGGAACAGGGGCCCTGCCGGACCGTGGGTCACGGTCAACGTCATCTCGACCGGCAGTTCGTGGCCGTCACGGTGCCGGGCGGACAACTCCAGCCGCCGGCCGAGGACCCGCCCCGGCTCGCCAGCGACCGCCCGTTGGATGCCTTGCCGGTGCGCGGTGTGGAACCGTTCCGGGATGATCAGCTCTTCGATGTGCTGGCCCAGCGCCTGGGTTTCGCTGTAGCCGAACGTCGCTTCGGCAGCCGGGTTCCACGCCACCACGCGCCCGTCGCTGTCGATGCTGACGTACGCCTCCAGGGCGACTGCCAGCACGTCCTGCGGCGCGGGCGGGACGCGTTGCGCGTAGCCCCTGCTTCTGGGCGATTGTCGCCGCACGTGAAACCCCCGAACGGCGCACCTGGTCGGCTTCGGCATCTGCCCTGAGGGGCTCCGGCTCCACCGACAGCGTAGCGACCAACCGGCCGTCGGCTGGCACGATCGGCGGATTGGAAGCCCGGCGGG
>DASVVF010000896.1:0-6193 GCA_036386695.1 Catenuloplanes sp.
CGCGACACCGTCGTCGTCGCCGGGTTCGGCGCGGCCCGCTGGCAGCGGGCCGGCCGGTTCGCTGCGACGCACCGGCGGCACCGGCGTGGCGCTGACCTTCGACGACGGTCCGGACCCGGTGAACACCCCCCGGCTGCTGGACCTGCTGAAGCAGCAGGACGTCAAGGCGACCTTCTGTGTCGTCGGCAGCCGGGCCCGGGCGCACCCGGACCTGGTACGGCGGATCGCAGCCGAGGGGCACACCCTGTGCAGCCACTCGTGGGAGCACAGTTTCTCGCTGGGGCTCAAGCCGATCGACGACATCCGCACCGATCTCGGGGCCACCAACGAGGCGATCCGTGCCGCGGTGCCGAACGCGCGGATCAGCCACTTCCGGGCGCCGGGCGGGTTCTTCACCCCGCGCCTGGTGGCGGTGGCCGCCGAGTTCGGCATGAGGTCGCAGTACTGGGAGGTGGATCCGCGCGACTGGGAGAAGCCTCTCGGGCAGACCGACGAGGGCCACATCGCCAAGATCATCAGGGTGGTGCAGGCGGAGACCCGACCGGGGTCGATGATCCTGTCCCACGACTTCCAGCAGCCCACCACGATCACCGCGTACGAGACGTTGCTCCCGTGGCTCAAGGAACGCTTCAACCTGATCGCCCTGCCGGCATAGCCGGCCGGACCGCTGCCGGGTCGCACCGCCGCGAACCACCACCACGCCGAACGCCGGGCCGCGTTGCTGACGGCCCGGCGTTCAGGGATTACGTGGTGCCGGGGCGCTATCCGCGACCGGCTTCGGTGGTGTGCACGATCAGGACATCGCACTGCGAGCGTTGCGACACGTCCGAGGGGACCGATCCGAGCAGCCGCCCGGAGAGGGTGTTGATCCCCCGGTTGCCCACCACGATCAGGTCAGCGGAGTTCTCCCTCGCCATCGACAGCAGGGCCTGGCCCGCGTCGCCCTTGACCAGCCGGCCCTGGGTGCCGGACGCGCCGGCGTCGGCGGCGCGTTTGGTGGCCACCGCCAGCGCCTCCTCCGCCGCTTCGACGCCGGCCACCTGGTAGAACCGGGTGTCGCCGAGGCTCGGCGTGACAATGGCCTGCTCCCGGGCCGACATCGGGTGGTACGCGCAGACCACGATGAGCAGCGCCTCCATCGCCGCGGCGATCTCGGCCGCGCGATCGACCGCCTTCAGTGACGATTCCGAACCGTCGGTCCCGACCAGAACCGTGGCGTAGGTCATGATCTCTCCCCTGCTGCGGTGGCTCCGAATCGGGACATCAGGTGATCGCCGTGCTACCGGAGCGCGACCGTCGGACCACCAGTGGCATCTCCGGCGATTCGTCCTCCGGCCTCGGTGGCTTGATCCACAGCATCGCGATGGCCGCCAGACCCAGGAGGGCACCGGCGAACATGATCGCGTTGGCCGGATCGGCGCCGAGGAAGTTCTTGTAGATGAAGCCGAAGGTGACCGTCTCGATCAGCATCGGGACCACGATCATCATGTTGATGATGCCCATGTACACGCCGTACCGGGCCTTCGGGACCATCGAGACAACCATGATGTACGGGACGCCCATGATGCTGGCCCAGGCGATGCCGAAGCCGATCATCGGGATGAACAGCAGGTACTGGTTGCCGATGTGCGGGAAGACCAGCAGTCCGACGCAGGCCAGGCTCAGGCAGGCCGAGTGCACCCATTTCGCGCCGTGCCGCCGCGCCAACCCCACCAGGAAGAAGGCGGAGGAGAACGTGACGATGTTGTACCAGCCGTTCACCAGGCCGGTCCAGCCGACCGCTTCCGAATACCGTGCCTCGTCCTCCGGGCCGGTGTTCCAGACCGACTGCGCGATGCTCAGCGAGACGAACTGCCAGTAGATGAACAGCGCGTACCACTGGAACATGTAGACCAGACCGAGCTTGTGCAGCGACACCGGCATGTCCTTGACCGCGCTGGCGATCTCGACGACGGCCGCGATCAGGCCCTTCTTCTTCGCCCGCAGCTCCCGCAATTCCTCCTCGGTGGGCGGGATCTCCTTGGTCGACAGCACGGAGATCAACACCGAGCCGATCGAACACACCGCGCCGAGCATGAAGGACCCGAAGACCCAGTACGGGATCCCGGCCTCCGTGCCGCCGGTGATGAGTTTCTGGAAGACGAAGAGCGAGATGTTCGCCAGAGTGATGCCGAAACCGGTGAAGAAGCTCTGCGTGAGGAAGCCCTTGGCCAGCTGCGATGACGGCAGCTTGTCGGCGATGAACGCCCGGTACGGCTCCATCGCGGTGTTGTTGCTGGCGTCGAGCAGCCAGAGCAGCAGCACGGCCATCCACAGTGCGGCCACGAACGGGAACAGGAACAGGCAGATCGAGCAGCCGATCGCCCCGATCAGGAAGAACGGCTTACGTCGGCCCCAGCGGGGGCTCCAGGTGCGGTCGCTGAGCGCGCCGATCAGCGGCTGGATCAGCAGGCCGGTGATCGGGCCGGCCAGGTTCAGGATCGGCAGCTCCTCCGGCGAGGCGTTCAGGAAGCCGAAGACCGGGTTGATGGCGGTCTGCTGCATGCCGAAGCTGTACTGGATGCCGAAGAACCCGAAGTTCATCATGATGATCTGTCGGGTGTTCATGAACGGCTTGTGGTCCCCCGCCGTCGGGGGAGCGGCACCGCCCGGCGTGTCCGGCGGAAGGTCCTTCGCCAGGGTCGCCGGGAGCACGTCCTGGGCGGGCGCCGGCGGGGGCGTCGGCGTGAGGTCGTGTGCCGACGGCACCGATCTCGGCTCTTGTGCCGTGGCCATAGAAGACCTCCCTGAGCTGGGGGTTGTGATGAAGGTCACACGATGATCGCCATGGTAATGGCGTGTCGTGGGGGCCGCAACCGGGCGCAGTCAGTTAGTGACAGAGGGGCTGGCAGACTGCGCACCAGTAGGCGTTACGTCCCGCGATCTGCCCCCGCTGGACCGGCGAACCGCAGATCAGGCAGGGTTGGCCGGCCCGCCGGTAGACGTACACCTCACCGCCGTGGCGGTCCTCGCGCGGGGCCCGCCGCATCGCCTCCGGCGTGTGTGCGGTGTGGACGGTGTCGATCCGACCGCGGGCGACCCCCTCGGCCATCAGCGCGCGCAGGTCGTGCCAGATCTCCAGCCACCGCGGCGGCGACACGGTGCGTCCCGGCGTCGTCGGGGCCAGGCCGGCCCGGAACAACACCTCGGTCGCGTAGATCAGGCCGACGCCGGCCACCACCGACTGGTCGAGCAGCAGACCCGCCAGCGGCCGGCCGCTGGCGGCGATCCGGGCGAACGCCGGGCCGGGATCCGCGTCGGGGCGCAGCGGGTCCGCGCCCAGCCGGGCGCGCAACGCCGCCACCTGCGCCGGGATCAGCACCTCGCAGGCCGCCGGTCCGCGAAGGTCGAGCCAGTCGCGGTCGCTGACCAGCCGCATCCGCAGCTGGCCGACCGGAGCGGGCACCGGCAGCTCCCCGTCGGTGAACCTGCCATACAGCCCGAGATGAACGTGGACGGTGTGGTCACCGTCGTAGTGGTGCAAAAGGTGCTTGCCGTACGCCTCGGTGTCGCGCAGCCGGGCCCCCGACAACGCCGCCGCGCCCACGGCGAAGCGCCCCTGCGGGCTGCTCACCGCGACCACCCGACCGGCGAACAGCTGCCGGTGACGCGCGGCCAGGCGGTGGATGGTGTGCCCCTCCGGCATTCCGGCGATCCTAGTGGCGCATTCAGCCGTGAGCGGATCCGCCCACAGGGGAACGCGGCCCGCACCGGGTCCGCTGCGGGCACCCTGGAGTAGGTCGGTACTCCTGGGCGCGACCGCCTCGCCCGCCGACGAAGCGAAGGGCAGGACCCATGAGCAGGTACGACCCGGCGATGCGCGGCGACGCCCCGACCACCTTCGGCGACCAGGTCTTCGACCGGCTGCTGAAGGAGCGCATCATCTTCCTCGGCACGGACGTCAACGACGAGTCGGCCAACACCATCTGCGCGCAGATGCTGCTGCTCGCGGCCTCGGACAGCGAACGCGACATCGCGCTCTACATCAACTCCCCCGGCGGCTCGATCAGCGCCGGCATGGCGGTCTACGACACCATGCAGTACATCAAGAACGATGTCGCCACCATCGCGTTGGGCCTGGCCGCGTCGATGGGGCAGTTCCTGCTCTGCGCCGGCACCGCGGGCAAGCGCTACGCGCTCCCGCACGCGCGGATCATGATGCACCAACTCTCCGGCGGGGTCGGCGGCACCGCGGCCGACATCGCGATCCAGGCGGAGAACATGCTGCACGTCAAGAAGGTCACCAACGAGCGGCTGGCCTTCCACACCGGGCGCACCATCGAGGAGATCACCGACGACTCCGACCGGGACCGCTGGTTCACCGCCCAGGAGGCCAAGGCGTACGGGATGGTCGACCACATCATCGCCCGCGCGGCCGACGTCAACTTCGCCGGAACGGTGTCCTGAGCGCCCGCGTGTGATTTCCGCCGCGGCGGGGTACGACGGAAGACGTCCCCCCGCGGTGACCGAGCCGAGGCGCCGCGCACTGCACAGGAGGTGCCGAGGTGAGAATCCCTTCGTTCTCGCGTCACGCGGGCACGACGGCCGCGCGGGACGACAGCCGCAACGCCGCCGCCAACAACCGCGACGTTCCCGACAGCCGGACGATGCGGTCCGGGCCCCCGGACGAGCCGACCACCCAGCGGATCCGGTACGGCGGCGACGACACCCGGCACGACCTGCCACCGGTGCCCGGTGACCACACCGCCGCCGCGCCCGACCACACTGTCCGCGACAAACCGGTCGACCGCCCCGCGCCGGTGGTCGCCGGGCCGCGCCCGCGGGCCAGCCTGCTCGCCACGCTGAGCCTGATCCTCGGCGTCGTGGCGGCGCTGGTGGTGCTCACCGGGCTGCTGGCCGGCTACGGCATCGGCCTCGGCGTGCTGGCCGCGCTGCTGGCGGTCGGCGGCATCGCGGCCACCCGGCGGCGGCACGTCGCCGGCAAGAGCGACGCGCTGATCGGGCTGGTACTCGGGCTCGGGGCGGTGGTGGTCGGGATCATGGCCCTCACCGGAGCGCTGCCCTGGCTGGGTACGGACACCGATTCGGTGAGCCAACTGCGAGATTGGCTTGATCGGCAGTTTGTCGATCGCTTCTGATGGGTATGACTAGGCGTGAGGACGTGATTCACCTCCTCGGCACGAGATGGAGCGAGGCGGCGGTTCGCCGCTTCGCTCCGGTGCCGCCGGCGGTTCGCCGGCTGAGGTAGCGCGCGGGACGGTCCGCGGCGGTAGGTCGCCGTCGGCACCGGCCAGCCGAGCGGTGGTTCACCGCTCATCGTTGAGGTTCCTGGGGGGTGGCGGTTCGCCGCCCCCCGACGCCTGTCCCCCGGGCGGTTACGCAGGCGCCGCGGCGGCGGCCGGACCGCCGCGCAACGAATCGCGCCCGAACCGCCCCGCGACGCAAGGATCAGCCGACAGACGCAACCTTTCTTCCTGGGTCCGCACCCGGCCACCGCATAGCGTTGCGGCAGGTAGCGGGACCGGTCACCGGCCCCGCGCAGGAGTGCGAGCACGGGAGCAGGGTTCATGACGTTGGCCGCCATCCCCCGCCGGTATCTGATGTGCCGGCCGACGTACTTCGCCATCGAGTACCAGATCAATCCGTGGATGGACCCGGCCGTCCCGGTCGACACCGCCCTGGCGATCGACCAGTGGACCCGGCTGCGCGACGTGTACGTGGACCTGGGACACACGGTCGAGCGGATCGAGCCGATCCGGGGGCTGCCGGACATGGTCTTCGCCGCGAACGGGGCCACCGTGATCGACGGCCGGGTGCTCGCGGTGCAGTTCCGCGATCCGCAGCGCGCCGACGAGGGGCCCGCGTACCGGGCCTGGCTGGAGCGGGCCGGCTTCGAGGTGCACGAGGCCAAGCACGTCAACGAGGGCGAGGGCGACTTCGTGCTGGCCGGCGACGTGATCCTGGCCGGCACCGGGTTCCGTACGGTGCACGCCGCCCACGCCCGGGCGCAGGAGGTCTTCGGCCGCCCGGTGATCACCCTGCAGCTGGTGAACCCGGCGTATTACCACCTCGACACGGCGCTGTGCGCGCTCGACGACCGCACCGTCGCGTACCTGCCGGAGGCGTTCTCCGCCGGCAGCCGGGCGGTGCTGGCCCGGCTGTTTCCCGACGCGGTGCTGGCCACCGCCGCGGA
>DASVVF010000897.1:0-6665 GCA_036386695.1 Catenuloplanes sp.
GGCCTGCTGCAGGCCCGCCACAACGACCTGCGGACCACGACGTTGGCGTCGGCCCTGTTCGACCAGCCCACCCGGGGGAACCTCGCCGGCGACCGTCACTACCTCGACCAGGTGCACGCCGCGTGGGCGCGCCACCACGACGACCGGCCCGAACCCGCGGACTTCGTGGGAGGGGCACACGTTGTCTGGGCCGGTTCCACCCCGGCCGGGCCGGCCGCGTTCGTCGCGCAGCGCAGCCCTTCGATCGATGGTGAACTGGCCGCCACCGTGGCGTTCATCGAGCCCACGACGGTGGGACCGAAGGTCGGTCCCACGGACCGCTTCGCCAGCGCGGACGGCAGCCAGCCCGCGCACGCCGCCCTGCTCGGCGACAAGCGCGACGTGCTGGTCGTACTGGACCCCGGGTATCCGGTCAGCTGGTCCGCCGCGGCCGACTACCGACCCGACGGTACGGTCGACCGGACCTTCGAGACGGTCACCTTCACCGCCGGCGCGGCCGTCCTGACCGTGCCGACGCAGCGCGACAAGGTAACCGTCGCCCTGCGCGGGGCGACCCGGTGGGGGAGCCAGCCGATCACCATCTCCAACGCCGCCGAGATCAAGGCCCGTCCGCACGGCCAGGTGCCCGCGATGTCGGTCGTCCAGCGCACCCTGCCCGGCGCCGAGGCGGTGTGGCCGGCCGACGCGGCGGCGCAGACCGAACTGAACATTTGGTACAAGACGGCGCTGGCGCGCTACCGGGACGACGCCGGCGACCACCGGCCCAGCACCCAGACGGCGTGGTGGATCCGGGGCAGGACGCCGGACGGCCGGCGGTTGTGGGTGCAGTCCGAGGCGATCTACCAGGACCCGGCGCGTGTCCTGGCGGTACTCGGCGCGCCGGGGGCCACCCCCCGGGTGATCTACGGCGGCACGGTCGATCCGCGTCAGGCGCTCGCCGTCCGGCTGCGGCTGCCCGACCGGCAGGGTGTCGTGGTGGCCGCGCGGGACGCCGTGCTGTCGTACCGCGCCGGCACGGGTGCGTGGCTGCCGGTGGCCGGTGACGCGGCGTTGCTGCCGGACGCCGCCACCATGGTCCGGGTGATCCGGGGCGACAAACAACCGATCCTCGTACCGCTGCCCTGACCCGCACCCGTCGCCGCGACCCGCCGCCCCGGGGGTTGCGGCGACCGGGACCCGTCGGGGTCCCGCCCCGAGGTCGCCGCGAGGCGGCAGCCCGTCCGGTGTCGCCCCGGGGTCGCCGCGACGCGGCGACCCGTCGGGGTGCCGGCGGACAGCGGCCACGCGGCGCCATGGGGAGGGTCGGACCGGCCGTCGCGTAGCATCACCGGCGGCGGCAGGGAGGAACCCGGTGCGAATCCGGGGCGGTCCCGCCACTGTGACCGGGGAGCGACCCGCGCGATGACCACGGCCGGCGACGGCGGGAAGGTCGCGGCCAGCGTCGATCCGGGAGTCAGGACACTCCGGGCCGCCGCCGTGGGCGCGCCGCGCCGCGCGGAGTCCTGCAACCGGGGCGCGGACCCCGAACGGGAGGTACGCGGCCATGACGGCTGCCCTCGTCCTCATCTCCACGGCCGACACCGATCTGCTGGCCGCGAACGCCAGCGGTGCGGGTTGGCGGGTGGCGAACCCGGCCCGGCTCGACCCCACCGCCGTCCCCGAGCTGCTGACCGGAGCGCGGGTGGTGGTGGTGCGCCTGCTCGGTGGCCGCCGTACCTGGCCGGAGGGTCTGGCCGCGGTGCTCGCCGCCGGCCTGCCGGTGGTGGCCCTCGGCGGGGAGGCCACCGCTGACGCCGAGCTGACCGCGTTGTCCACGGTGCCGGCCGGGGTCGCCCACGACGCCCTGCGCTACCTCGTGGAGGGCGGTCCGGACAACCTGCGCGAGCTGCACCGGTTCCTCTCCGACACGGTCCTGCTGACCGGTGAGGGCTTCGACCCGCCGGCCAGCACCCCCGCCTTCGGCGTGCACGGCACCCCGGTGCACCGGCCCGGCCGGCCGACCGTCGGGGTGGTGTTCTACCGGGCCCACGCGCTGAGCGGCAACACCGCGTTCGTCGACACCCTGTGCGCCGCCCTGGACGACGCCGGAGCGAACCCGCTGCCGGTCTTCGTACCGTCGCTGCGGGAGGTGGGCGGTGAGCTGACCTCCCTGCTGCAGCCGTGTGACGCGCTGGTCGTGACGGTCCTGGCGGCCGGCGGCACCCGCCCCTCGGACGCCAGCGCCGGCGGCGACGACACCTGGTCGGTGCGGGCCCTGGCAGCGCTGGACGTGCCCGTCCTACAGGGGTTGTGCCTGACCACCTCCCGGCAGGGGTGGGCGGCCTCGGACGCCGCGCTCACCCCGATGGACGCGGCGATGCAGGTGGCCATCCCGGAGTTCGACGGCCGCCTGATCACCGTGCCGTTCTCCTTCAAGGAGGACGGCCCCGACGGCATCGGGGTCTACGTCGCCGACCCGGAGCGCGCCGCCCGGGTGGCCGGGATCGCCGTCGGGTACGCCCGGCTGCGGCACCTGCCCAACGCCGACAAGCGGCTGGCGATCGTGCTGTCGTCGTACCCGACCAAACACGCCCGGGTCGGCAACGCGGTGGGTCTGGACACCCCGGCGTCGGCAGTGGCGCTGCTGGCCGCCCTCAAGGACGCCGGCTACGACGTCGGCGACGTCCCGACCGACGGCGACACGCTGATCCACACGCTGATCGCCGCCGGGGGCCACGACGTCGAATGGCTCACCGAGGACCAACTGGCGGCCGCGCCGGTCCGGGTGCCGCTGGCCGAGTACCGGGCCTGGTTCGACGGCCTGGAGCCGGAGCTGCGCGAGGCGATGCGCGCCACCTGGGGCGAGCCGCCGGGCGAACTGTACGTCGACGTGCGTGACCCGGCCCGGCCGGACGGCGGGGCCGACATCGTGCTGGCGGCGCTGCGGTTCGGCAACGTGACCCTGATGATCCAGCCGCCACGCGGCTTCGGTGAGAACCCGATCGCGATCTACCACGACCCGGAGCTGCCGCCGTCGCACCATTACCTGGCCGCCTACCGCTGGCTGGCCGGCAACGTCGACGCGGTGGTGCACCTGGGCAAGCACGGCACCCTGGAATGGCTGCCCGGCAAGGGGCTCGGCCTGTCGGCCGGCTGCGCCCCGGACGCCGTGCTCGGCGACCTGCCGCTGGTCTACCCGTTCATCGTCAACGACCCGGGGGAGGGCACCCAGGCCAAGCGTCGGGCGCACGCGACGGTGGTGGACCACCTGGTGCCGCCGATGGCCCGCGCCGACACCTACGGTGACCTGGCCAAGCTGGAACAGCTGCTGGACGAGTACGCGACCGTGCAGGCCCTCGACCCGGCGAAACTGCCGACCGTACGGGCCCAGGTGTGGACCCTGATCCAGGCCGCCCAGCTGCATCACGACCTGCACGTCGCGGATCGCCCCGGCGACGACGAGTTCGACGACTTCATCCTGCACCTGGACGGCTACCTGTGCGAGATCAAGGATTCGCAGATCCGCGACGGGTTGCACATCCTGGGGGCCGCGCCGGTCGGCGCGGCGCGGGTCAACCTGCTGCTGGCCATCCAGCGGGCCCGGCAGGTCTGGGGTGGGCGCACCGGTGCGCTGCCCGGCCTGCGCGACGCCCTGGCCGCCCACTTCGGACTGTCCGAGGAGGTCCTGCTGGGCGGCGGGGCCCGGGTGAGCGCCCCGCCGGCGTTGACCGCGCTGGCCGCCGGCCCGGCGGCCACCGCCGCGGACCTGGTCGACCTGCTGGAGTCGCTGGCCCACGCGCTGGTCACCGGCGGTGAGCGCGTCGGCTGGGACGCCGGCGGGATCCCCGGCGTGGTCACCGGGGTGCTGGCCGGGCCGGCGCCGGCGGTGGAGGCGGTGCTGCGGTTCGCCGCCGCCGAGGTGGTGCCCCGGCTGGCCGCGACCACCGACGAGATCACCGCGGTGCTGCGGGCGCTGGCCGGCGGGTACATCGCCGCCGGCCCGTCCGGGTCGCCGACCCGGGGACTGGTCAACGTGCTGCCCACCGGGCGCAACTTCTACTCGGTCGACCCCAAGGCCATCCCGTCGCGCAACGCCTGGGACGTCGGGCGGGCGCTGGCGGATTCGCTGCTGGCCCGGCACCGGGCCGACACGGGGGATTGGCCGGCGCTGGTCGGGCTGACCGTCTGGGGTACCTCGGCGATGCGCACCCAGGGCGACGACATCGCCGAGGTGCTGGCGTTGATCGGCTGCCGCCCGGTGTGGGACGACGCCTCGCGTCGGGTGACCGGCTTCGAGGTGATCGACCTGGCGGAGCTGGGTCGGCCGCGCGTCGACGTGACCGTCCGGATCTCCGGCTTCTTCCGCGACGCGTTCCCGCACGTCATCGCGCTGCTCGACGAGGCCATCGGCACGGTGGCCGGGTTGGACGAGCCGGCCGGGCAGAACTTCCTGGCCGCCCACGCCCGCGCCGACGAGGCCGCGCACGGTGACCGCCGGCGGGCCACCACCCGGATCTTCGGCTCCAAGCCGGGCGCGTACGGCGCCGGGTTGCTGCCGCTGATCGACGCCCGCAACTGGCGCGACGACCGGGACCTCGCCGAGGTGTACGCCGTCTGGGGTGGTTACGCCTACGGCCGGGGGCTGGACGGCCGGCCGGCCCGCGACGACCTGGAGACCGTCTACCGGCGGATGTCCGTGGCGGCGAAGAACGTCGACACCCGCGAGCATGACATCGCCGACTCCGACGACTACTTCCAGTACCACGGTGGCATGGTCGCGATGGTCCGTTCGCTGCGCGGCACCGACCCCGCCGCGTACATCGGCGACTCGCACCGGCCCGAGCAGGTGAAGACCCGCACCCTCGCGGAGGAGACCAAGCGGGTGTTCCGCGCCCGGGTGGTCAACCCGCGCTGGATCGCCGCGATGCGGCGGCACGGCTACAAGGGGGCGTTCGAGTTGGCCGCCACGGTGGATTACCTGTTCGGGTACGACGCCACCGCCGGGGTGGTCGACGACTGGATGTACCAGGCGTTGACCGACGCCTACGTGGGCGACCCGGCGGTGCGCGGGTTTCTGGAGACGTCGAACCCGTGGGCGTTGCGCGGCATCGCCGAGCGGTTGCTGGAGGCCGCCGAGCGGGGGCTGTGGGCGAAGCCGGACCCGGCCGCCCTGGACCTGCTGCGGGCGGCGTACCTCGCGGTGGAGGGCGACCTGGAGGCCGACTGACACCGATCGAAGGCGGCCCGGCCGGTCGGTCGGCCGGGGCCGCCGGATGGCTGGATGTTCGGCGGACGGACCGGTGGCCGATCGGTTCGAGATGCGGATTTAACGAGGATGTGCTATCGCCCGGCACCGCCGTTTCGTACCCTCCTTCACCATGGAGCATCGGGATGGCATCGACCGACGTGACTCGGTGGCGTGGGCGGCGCAGTTGGCCCTGGGGCAGTGGGCGCGCCGGGTCGGCGAGCCGGGCCGGGTGGCGCTGCGGACCCATCCGGCCCTGGTCGCCAGGGTCGACCAGCACGCGGCGGAGGTACGCGACGCGCTGCTGGACGCCGACGGGCAGATCCCGGTGGTCGCGCTGGCCGCCTACGCCGACGGGGTCAACGACGTGGCGACCGCGCGGGGCCACTCGCTGGCCGACCTGGCCGCGTCGGTGACCTGGTCCCGGGCGCCGTGGCCGCTGGTGCGGATGCTGGCGGTGTGCCTGCTGGCCGGCGCCGCCGACCAGGTGATCTGACCGGCCGGCGGCGTTGTCTGAAGCGCCGGCGGCTTCGAGCCGCCCTGTCCGTTTGTGATAGGCCAGGTTGGGCCGTCCCCCCTCGGGTACCGCATTGACATCGACATTGTCAACGAGGGGAGAAACCCATGATTGCGCAGGAGCAGCTCGGTTCGCTTCAGGGCACCGACGTCTACGACCGCAACGGTGACAAGATCGGGTCGCTGGGCCAGGTGTACCTGGACACCTCGACCAACCAGCCCGCGTGGGCCAGCGTGAACACCGGCCTGTTCGGGCTCAAGGAGTCGCTGGTGCCGATCTCAGAGGCGGAGCAGACCGGCGAGGGCATCCGGGTGCCGTACGACAAGGCGATGGTCAAGGACGCCCCGAACGTCGACGTCTCGGCCGACGAGCCGTTGATGGGCGACGACGTGAACCGCCTTTACCGGCACTACCAGCTCGGCGGCGGCGGCTTCGCCACCAGCAACTACGACACCGGCGGCACCAGCCAGGCCGGCTACGGAGCCGGGGCGGCGCACGCCAGCGCGGCCGGCGACGCGGACCTGCGGGGTGACACCGGCTCGCGGACCGCGGGTGGCTCCGGCGACGACGCGATGACCCGCTCCGAGGAGCGCCTCAACGTCGACACCGAGCGCCAGCAGGTCGGGACCGCGCGGCTGCGCAAGTACGTCACGACCGAGAACGTGCAGACCACGGTGCCGGTGACCCGCGAGGAGGTACGCCTGGAGCGCGAGCCGATCACCGACGCGAACGCCGGTGACGCCCTCTCCGGGCCGGCCATCACGGAGTCGGAGCACGAGGTGACGCTGCACGCCGAGCGTCCCGTGGTGGAGAAGGAGGCCGTCCCGGTCGAGCGGGTGCGGCTGGGCAAGGAGTCGGTCACCGACCAGGAGACCGTGTCCGGCGAGGTCCGCAAGGAGCAGATCGACACCGACATGCCCGGTC
>DASVVF010000898.1:0-5566 GCA_036386695.1 Catenuloplanes sp.
GATGCCCCGCTTGTGTCGCTTCGCCACGTACATGGCGACCTCGGCACGGCGTAGCAGCGCGGACGCGTCCCCGGAACCGGGTTCGGACACCGCGACGCCGATGCTGGCCTCGATGTCCAGGCTGATCCCGTCCAACTGCACCGGCAGCTCGGCCGCCGCCCGCAGCCGGCCGGCGACATGAAGCGCCGCCGGCAGGTCCGCGACCTCGGGCAGCAGCACGGCGAACTCGTCACCACCGAGCCGGGCCACCGTGTCGCCGTCGCGCAGGGTGGCGGTCAACCGGCCGGCCACCTCGGTCAGCAACCGGTCCCCGAACTCGTGCCCGAGGGCGTCGTTGATGTCCTGGAACCGGTCCAGGTCCAGCAGCAGCACGCCCCGACGGGCCCCGCTGTCCCGCCGGACCGCGGCGTCCAGGCGGGCGGCCAGCAGCGCCCGGTTCGGCAGGCCGGTGAGCCGGTCGTGCTGGGCGTCGGTGACGGCCTGCCGGCGTTGCGCGTCGAGCTGGCCGAGGTACCGGCGCAGCACGCCGCCGGCCAGCCCGGCGAGCAGCATGCCGCCGACGAAGACCAACGGGATCTGGTACGACGCCCGCCCCTGCAGAACGGCCATCCGGCGCAGCGCCGCGTTGGCGGTGTCCCGGTGCTCGGCGGCGCCCCGCACCACCACGGGCTGCATCAGGTGGAAGAGCGGGTCGGCGCGTTGCTCGTCGAGCGCCCCGGCCCCTACGGCAACCCCCCGGTCGCCGGCGGCGAAGACGTCGGCGACCGCGGTGACATACTCGGCGTGCAGGGCGCGGATCCGCGCCGCCGTCCTCCGGTCACCGGCGGTACCCCACCGGTCGATCCCGTCCAGGGCGGCGACCATCTCGCCCGCCGCGGCCCGGAACCCGAGGCGCACCGTGGGCGAGGGATCCAGCCGGTACTTGCGTTCCAGCGCCTCCTCGGTGCCGACCGCCCGGGCGGCCTGCTGGTACTGCTCGGAGAGCGCCGCAGCCGCCGTCGCGGTGCCGGTCGCCCGCGCGGTCGCCCGGACCGTCCACAGTGTGAACCCGCAGACGGTGGCCACGCTGACGACCAGCGCCCAGACGGCCAGCCGCGGCCAACGACGGGCCGGCATGCCGGAGCCAGCTGCCATCCGTAAGCCCCTGTCGTCGCCGGAACCCTGAGCGCCGCCGCCCCGCCGGGACCGGACCCGGCCCCCCGCGCGCGGCGGGCGGCAACCACGCCCATCGATCATGCCCGGGCGGGAACCGTCGTGCGGTGGACTCGCCGGGGGCGGTCACCGCCGGGTGTCGCCATGTTGACTGAAATAAGCCGGCTCGGGAAGGGTCGTCGATCTCTTCCCGGTCGGATGGTGGGGCTTGTCTGCTGTCGTACGGGTGCTGCCTCGGGTCGGTGCGGTGGTGCCGTCCGAGTGCCCGGTACGCGCCGAGGACGATCAACCACCAGCCGACGGTGCTGCACGGCTTCTACTCGTTCGCGGTCGACAGCGATCTGGGGCCGCCCCTGCTCGGCCACCTTGACCTGGACACCACCCGCGGCTACACCGCCGTCTTCCCAGAGCAGGTCATCGAAGCGCACCGCAAGATGGTCGAGCACCGGCCGGGGCCCGCACGGCATCGTTGATTTGAGCTATCATCGCTGTATGGCGATGATTGAAGACGAGTGCGTCACCGCAGCGGTGACGGCCGGTATGACACCGGCGGTCGCACTGTTCCGGTCCCTGGCCGACGAGACACGTCTGCGGATCGTGGCCCGGCTCGCCGCCGGTGAAGCCCGCGTCGTGGACCTGACCGGCGAGCTGGGCCTGGCCCAGTCCACCGTGTCGAAACACCTCGCCTGCCTGCGTGACTGCGGCCTGATCGACTACCGCACCGAGGGCCGGCAGTCGTTCTACGCGCTCACCCGACCCGAGCTGATGGACCTACTCGCCGCAGCGGAAGGGGTCCTCGCCGCCACCGGCGCCGCCGTCGCACTCTGCCCCACCTTCGGCACCGACGCCCCGGCCGCGGCGTCGTGAGCGCCCCAGCCGGCACGGCGCCGGGCCCAGCCCGGCGCGCACAGCTCAACCGCCGCAGCCTGCACCTGGCCTACGCCACCGTCGGTTACAACATGCTCGAAGGCATAGTCGCGGTCACCGCCGGCGTCGCGGCGTCATCGGCGGCACTGCTCGGCTTCGGCCTCGACTCCTTCGTCGAGGTGTCCAGCGCCCTGGTCGTGATCTGGCAATTCCGCTCCCGCGTGCCGGAGAACCGGGAGCGACTGGCGCTGCGACTGATCGCCCTGTCGTTCTTCGCCCTCGCTGCCTGGGTCACCGCCGACGCCGTCACCTCGCTGCTCGGCAGCGAGCGCGCCGAGACCTCACCGATCGGGATCGGTATCGCCTCCGCGTCCGTCGTGGTCATGCCGCTCTTGGTCTGGGCGAAGCGACGCACCGGCCGCGAGCTCGGCTCGGCCACCGTGGTCGCCGACTCCATGCAGACCATGCTCTGCACCTACCTGTCCGTGGTCGTGCTCGTCGGACTGCTGGTCAACGCGGCCCTCGACTGGTGGTGGGCCGACCCGATCGCGGCGCTTGTCATCGCCGCCGTCGCCGTCCGCGAAGGCGTCGAAGCGTGGCGCGGCGAGCAGTGCGACGACTGCGCTCTGCCCGCGGCCGCCGACGACGCGCCGAGCTGCGGCTGCGATTCCGGCTGCACCGATGCCTGCTGCACCGGACCGGCGAACCAGTGAACGCCCCCACGGCCGCCGCGGTCGCACTGGCCGCCTATCTCCTGGGCCTTGCCACCGCCTTCGGCTGGCAGACCTGGCGGCACTGGCAGACCACCGGCAGCACCGGCTACCGCGGCCTTTCCGGAAGACCCGGATCGCTGCACTGGTGGGGCGGCGTGCTCTTTGCGCTCGCCCTGCTGCTCGGCGCCGCCGCACCCATCCCGACCCTCGTTGGCGCGACCACCGCCACGGAGCTTCACCACCCTGCCCTGATCGCCGCCGGGCTGCTCACCGCACTCGCTGGTATCGGCATCACCCTGGCTGCGCAACGGCAGATGGGCACAAGCTGGCGCATCGGCGTCGACGCCGGCGAGCGCACCGCACTAGTCACCGATGGCCTATTCGCCCACGTCCGCAACCCGATCTTCACTGGGATGCTCGCCGTCACCACCGGCATGGCCGGCATGGTCCCCACCGCCGTCAGCGCCTTCGCGCTGGTCTGCCTGCTCGCGGCAGTGCAGATCCAGGTCCGCGCGGTCGAAGAGCCCTACCTGCTCGCCACGCACGGCGACGCCTACCGCCGCTACGCCGCACGCGCCGGCCGGTTCCTGCCCCGGCATCGGCCGTCTCGTCCGGACCGGACCCGACCGCGCGCCGATCGACACCTGAGTGGTTGAAGCCGGATCGTCCCAGGACTTGCGAAGTTCAGTAAGAACGACCGTCCATTGACCACTCGTGGACGGGCTCGTTGGCGTGCATCAGCGGCAGATAGCGCCGCAGCATCTCGTGCAGCGCGGCACTGCGGTCGAGATTGTCGTCGTCCTCCAGGGCGTGCAGCGTCTCCACCTGCCAGGTGGCCCCGTTGCGCCCGGTCAGGCACCGCTGCTCGATGATGCGCAGCAACCGGTCGCGTTCGGCGGGGTCCAGCCCCCACCGGTCGAGCCCCTCGTACGCCAGCGGCAGCAGGCGCCGCAGCACCAGCTCGATCACGGGCAGGTAACCCAGGCCCGGCCAGTACACCGTCGCGGCGATGCCGTGCCGGGCGCAGGCGTGGAAGTTCTCCTCGGCCGCGCTGAACGACATCTGCGACCACACCGGCCGTTCGGCCTCGGCGAGCGTGCGGACGAGGCCGAAGTAGAACGCGCCGTTGGCGATGATGTCCACCACGGTCGGGCCGGCGGGCAGCACCCGGTTCTCCACCCGCAGGTGCGGGCGGCCGCGGACCACCGCGTACACCGGCCGGTTCCACCGGTAGACGGTGCCGTTGTGCAGCCGCAACTCGCCCAGTTCGGGGGTGTCGCCCCGGGCCAGGATCTCGGCCGGGTCGTCGGAGTCGCAGATCGGCAGCAACGCCGGGAAGTACCGCACGTTCTCCTCGAACAGGTCGAACACCGAGGTGATCCAGCGCTCGCCGAACCAGACCCGGGGGCGTACCCCCTGCGCCTTGATCTCCTCCGAGCGGGTGTCGGTGGCCTGTTCGAACAGCGGGATGCGGGTTTCGCGCCACAGCTCCCGGCCGAACAGCAGCGGCGAGTTGGCGCCCAGTGCCACCTGGACCCCGGCGATCGTCTGGGCGGCGTTCCAGTACGCCGCGAACTGCGCCGGGCTGACCTGCAGGTGGAACTGGGTGCTGGTGCAGGCCGCCTCGGGCGCGATGGTGTCGGTGGTGACCGCCAGCCGGTCGATGCCGTCGATGCGGATGTCCAGGTCCTCGCCCCGGGCGGCGAAGATCTGCTCGTTGAGCAGCGCGTAGCGCGGGTTGGGCGACAGCGACGCCGCGGTCAGGTGCTCGCGGCGCAGCGTCGGCAGGATTCCGATCATGGCCATGTGCGCGCCGACGGTGCGGGCCTTGTCCTCGGCGGCGTTCAGGCTGTCCCGGACGGCCCGTTCGAACTCGGCGGTGCCGGTGCCGGCCAGCCGTCGGGGCGGCACGTTGATCTCCACGTTGAACTGGCCCAGCTCGGTCTGGAAGTCCGGGTCGGCGATCGCCGCCAGCACCTCGGCGTTGCGCATCGCCGGATCGGCGTGCTCGTCGACCAGGTTCAGCTCGATTTCCAGGCCGGTCAGCGGCCGGTCCGAGTCGAACCGGGCGGCGCGCAGCATCTCGGCCAGCACGTCCAGGCTGCGCCGGATCTTCTGCCGGTATCTGGCGCGATCCTCGCGTGTGAAGGTGTGTCGATCGACCTCTTCGCCCACCGGGCACCGTCCTTCCGTCACGGTCCGTCTCCAACGTCGCACAGCGAGCGCCCGCAGGGGAAGGGTTGAGATCAACCCACCCGGGGATATCCGCCGTCGTGGCGGGTACCCACCGCGGGACCGATGGAACAGAGAGGTGTTCGCCATGGATCTGTCCTTCCTCCGCCCGCTGTTCGACCGGCCCGGCCCGTGGGTCTCGGCCTACCTCGACGCGTCGCGCGACTCGGAGAACGCCGCCCATGAGGTGGACCTGCGCTGGCGGGCTTTGCGCGAGCGGCTGACCGCCCAGGGCGCCGACGACGCCACCGTGCAGGCCGTCGAGCGCGCCATCCGGGAGCACCCCACCCAGCCCGGCCGGTTCGGCCTGGCCGTCTTCGCCACCGCCGGGGAGGCGGTGCTGGTGGAGCCGCTGAGCGCCCCGCCGGCCGCCGACGAGGCGAGCTACGGGCCGTTGCCGCACGCGATGCCGCTGGTCGCCCAGCGCGGCGAGGAGGTGCCCTACGTGCGGGTGCTGGCCGACCGGACCGGCGCCGACCTGGAAGGGCTCGCCGTCGGCGGGGCGCCGCGTCAGCGTGCGGTCACCGGCAGCGAGACCTTCCCGCTGCGCAAGGTGCATCCGGGCGGGTGGTCGCACCGGCGCTACCAGATGGCCGCCGAGG
>DASVVF010000899.1:0-12290 GCA_036386695.1 Catenuloplanes sp.
TGGGGACCGGCAGTGCCGCGTGCGGCGGCAGCAGCAGTTCGGCGAGCCGCTGCGGCGCGTACCCGTCCCAGGCCCGGTGCAACGGGCCCCTGAAACATCGATCGGTCTCCACCAGGCTCCTTCGCGTACCCTCTCCAGGCCTGTGCGTCACTGTACAACCGAGGCTGCACGTTCGATCAAGACCGTGCAGGTCTTGACATGACCGATCAGGATGGCTTGACTGTGGATCCCATCACATCATCGACGGATTCGCCACGCCTCCCGAGTCATGGCGACCCGCCCGACCCTTCGACGAAGAGGACGCGTGTCCGAGCACCCCCCGCCTGACGACCCGGCGCACCCGCCGCTGGGGCAGCGTCCGTACCGGCCTGAGCCGGGTACGGACGCCGCCGCGACCGGATCGTCTCCGCTGACCGGTTGGTCCCGGGGTGACTGGGCGCGGCTGGCCGACCGGATGCTCGCGGCGGTGCGGCCCTGGGCCTCCGCCGGCCACGGCCGGATCAGGCTGCCCGGACCGCAGGGCGGCTACGGGCGGGCCGTCGACGGGCTCGAGGGCTTCGCCCGGACGTTCCTGCTCGCCGGCTTCCGGCTCGCCGGAGAACGCGGGTCAGATCCCGACGACCTCGCCGGGTGGTACGCCGAAGGCCTGCGCGCGGGCAGCGACCCGTCGTCGCCGGACCGGTGGGTACGGCTCGACGAGCACCCCCAGGCCAAGGTCGAGGCCGCCTCGCTGGCCCTCGTCCTGGACATGACCCGGCCATGGCTGTGGGACAGGCTCGACGACGGCGTGCGGGAGCGCCTCGTCGACTACCTCGCGCCAGCGGTCGGTGACCGGACGTACCCACGCATCAACTGGGTCTGGTTCCGCCTGGTCGTGCAGACCTTCCTGCGCTCGGTGGGCGGTCCCTGGTCACCCGACGACATCGCGGAGGACCTGGCCACACACGACGGCTTCGCCCGGCCCGACGGCTGGCTCGCCGACGGGTCGGAACGCTCCTACGACCACTACGCCGGCTGGGCCCTGCACCTCTACCCGGTGCTCTGGGCCCGGATGGCCGGCGCGCAAGGGTTCGCGGAACCGCGGCACGAGGCCGACGTGGCCCGCCTGGACCGCTTCCTGCTCGACGCCGTCCACCTCATCGGCGGCGACGGCTCACCCCTGCTGCAGGGACGCAGCCTGACGTACCGCTTCGCGGCCGCGGCCCCGTTCTGGGCCGGCGCGATGGCGCGGGTGCCGTCGCTGTCGCCGGGTCTGCTGCGCCGCGCCGCCTCCGGCGTGATCCGCCACTTCGTCGACCGCGGTGCTCCGGACCAGCACGGACTGCTCCCGCTCGGGTGGCACCACGCGTGGCCGGCGATCGCCCATTCCTACTCCGGGCCCGGATCCCCGTACTGGGCCAGCAAGGGCCTGCTCGGCCTCGCCCTGCCGGCCGACCATCCCGTCTGGACGGCCCGGGAGGAACCCCTTCCGGTCGAGCGGCACGACACGCTGCTCGCCGTGCGGGCGCCGGGCTGGCTGGTCGCGGGCACCCGGGACGACGGCATCGTCCGGGTGATCAACCACGGCACGGACCACGCGGTCGAAGGGGCCGACACCGGCGACTCCCCGTTGTACGCGCGGCTCGGCTACTCCACCGCCACCAGCCCGCTGCTGGACGACGCCAGCTGGGCCGAGCCGCTCGACCAGTCGGTGGTGCTGCTCGATGCGACCGGCGGCGCGACGCACCGCTGCGGGATGCGCACCCTGGCCGTCGAGGTACAGGACACCCTCGACGGTCCGGTCGCGATGGCGGCCTCGTCCGGGGCGGTGCGCTGGTTGGCACCGGCGCGCAACCAGCAGCGGCACGGCTCAGGGCTCGTGGGGGCGACGACCGCGGCCGGCACCATCACCGTCGTCTCGCTGGTCCGCGGCCCGTGGGAAGTCCGGCTCGTCCGCGTCGACGCCCTCGGAGCCGGCGTCACCGCGGACACGCTGGTGCTGCGGGTCGCGGGCTGGGCGGTTTCCGGACCCGACGCGACCGGATCCGTGGCCGACCGCACGGTCACCGCGACCGCGGGCGGTACGGTCTCGCGCGGCTACGCGCTGCTCGGCGATGCCGTACCCGGGGCCACCCGGCGCCCGGACGCCAGCCCACTCGGTGCCGTGTCCATCGTGGGATGGCTGAGCTTTCCCGTGGTGCCGGGCAGCTGGGTGGCCGCCCTGCTGGAACTCACCGGCGACGCCGACCCGGACGACCGGGGCCGCTCCGCCCGGCTGGAACTCGATGAGCACACCGGTGCGGTCAGCGTGCACTGGCCGGACGGGGCCAACACGACGACCCACCTCACCGCCCTGGAGTCCGGTACGCCGGCCATCGGCGCCGTGACCTGATTCCGACCCATCTCAACCCAACCCCAATTTCAAGGAGAAACGATGAAGCGCTCGATAGCGATGCCGATCGGCCTCGCGGTCGTCCTGGCCCTCGGGGTCTCGGCGTGTGGTTCGGACGACGCCAGCGAGGGAACGGCCGGGAAGTCCACGACGCTCACCCTGGGCGGCTGGTCGCTGGCCACGACGCCGGAGTTCCAGAAGCTGGCCGACGCCTTCCGCGCCGAGAACCCCGACATCACGGTGCAGGTCAAGGAGTACGACGCCACCAACTACGACACCCAGATGACCGCTGACCTGGCGGCCGGGTCCGCGCCGGACATCTACGTGATGAAGAACCTCAGGAACTTCCACACGTACCAGAGCGGTGGCGCGCTGCAGGACGTCTCCGACGTCGCGGCGAAGTACGACGCGAACACCAAGGGCCTGAACTTCTACCAGGTCGACGGCAAGGCCTACGCCATCCCGTACCGGCAGGACTCGTGGTACCTGTACTACAACAAGGATCTCTTCAAGAAGGCCCAGGTCGCCGAGCCGGACGGGTCCTGGACCTGGGACGACTACGCCGCGGCCGCGAAGAAGCTCACCACCGGGCTCAAGGGCAGCGGCGCCGGGGCGATGGGGACCTACCAGCACGTCTGGCAGTCCACGGTGCAGGGCTTCGCGCTCGCCCAGACCCCCGGCGCGGACCTGCTCAAGGGTGACTTCTCGTACATGACCCCCTACTACCAGCGTTCCCTGGACCTGCAGGAGAGCGGGGCCCAGGCCACCTTCGGCACGGCGACCACCAACACGCTCACCTACCAGTCGCAGTTCGGCACCCAGAAGGCCGCCATGATGCCGATGGGCAGCTGGTACGTCGCCACGCTGCTCGCCCAGCAGGCCAAGGGTGACGCGGCGAAGTTCGAATGGGGCATCGCCCCCGCCCCGCAGCGCGACAAGAGCACGACCTCGAACCCGGTGACGTTCGGCGACCCGACCGGCATGGGAATCAACCCCAAGGTCTCCGGTGCCAAGCGGGACGCGGCGAAGAAGTTCCTGGGCTTCATCGGCGGCGAGAAGTCCGCGACGGCGATGGCCGGGATCGGCATCACCCCCGCGTACGCCTCGACCACCGTCACCGACGCGTACTTCGCGCTCAAGGGCATCCCGACCGACAAGCTGTCCAAGTTCGCCTTCGCCACGCACGACACCAAGCCGGAGAACCCGGTGTCGAAGCACACGACCGCCCTGCAGAACCTGCTCAAGGAGACCCACTCCTCGATCATGTCCAAGAGCGTGCCGGCCGAGAAGGGAATCACCGACGCTCAGGGTCGGGCCAAGAGCCAGGTACTGAACAAATGACCCGGCACGGCTGACCCAACGGGGATTGGACGACAAGCATGGCCACGACGCTCGTGGGCCGCGGACACAGCCGCGGCCGCCGACCGGGCAGCCGCCTCCGATGGCGCAACACCATCATCGGATGGTCCTTCATCCTGCCCAACTTCATCGGGTTCGCCGCCCTGACGCTCCTTCCGCTCCTGGCGCTGGGCTACGTCGCGTTCACGGACTGGAATGCCTTCGGCGTGGCGAACTGGGTCGGCCTGGAGAACTTCCAGCAGATCGTCAGCGACACCAGCTTCCGGGTGGCGTTGTTCAACACCGCCTACTACACGGTGCTGCACATCCCGCTGACGCTGGCGGCCTCGCTCGGCCTGGCCCTGCTGCTGAACCAGAAACTGCGGGGGGTCGCCTTTTTCCGGACGGCGGCGTTCTTCCCGTACGTGACGTCGATCGTGGCGATCGCGGTGGTGTGGAACATGCTGTTCAGCCCCGAGGTCGGACCGTTCAACCAGGCGTTGCGGGCGATCGGGATCGACCAGCCGCCGGGGTGGACCGCCTCGGCGGACTGGTCGATGCCCGCGGTCATCATCGTGGGGACCTGGCGGGACATGGGCTACTACATGTTGCTCTTTCTCGCCGGGCTCCAGACCATCCCGCGTGAGCTGTACGAGGCCGCGCGGATGGACGGGGCCGACGCCTGGCAACGGTTCCGCAACGTCACCATCCCCGGCCTGCGCACCACCACGTTCTTCGTCGTCGTCATCCTGACCATCAACAGCTTCAAGATCTTCGATCTCATCCTGGTCATGACCGACGGCGGCCCGGGCCAGTCGACGCTGGTGCTGTCGCAGTACATCTACCAGAAGGGCTTCGTCGAGAACCAACTCGGCTACGCGTCGAGCATCTCGGTCGTGTTCTTCCTCATCTGCATCTCGGTAACGCTGGTGCAGTTCGCGGTCAACAAGAGAGGTGAGTCCTGATGGTCGCGATCAGCAGCCCGCAGGCCTCGGCCCCGCCGGTGGCGCGTCCACCGGCGGGGGCGGTGCGGCGTCGCTCCGGAAGACCCGGTCGCGTCCTCGGGTACCTCCTGCTCGGCGGTGCCGCGATCGGCGTGATGTTCCCCTTCTTCTGGATGGTGCTGTCCTCACTGAAGACGAACAACGCCGTGTTCAGTGTGCCGATCCAGTGGGTCCCGGAAACCTTCGTGTGGCGCAACTACGTCGACATCTGGCAGAAGTCGAACCTGACGACGTGGCTGTCGAACACCCTGACGCTCTCGATCGCGGTCACCGCACTGCAGGTCTTCACCGGCAGCTTCGCGGCGTACGGCTTCTCGAAGGTCCGGTTCCCCGGACGCAACGCCCTGTTCCTGGCCTACGTCGCCACGATCGCGGTGCCGTGGCAGGCGTACATGATCCCGCAGTTCATCCTCATGTCGAAGCTGCACCTGTCGAACACGCTCTGGTCCATCATCGCGCTGCAGGCGTTCGGGGCCTTCGGCGTCTTCCTGATGAAGCAGTTCTACGAGACCATCCCGGAGGAGCTCAGCGAGGCGGCCCGGGTGGACGGGCTCAGCGAGTACGGCATCTACCGCCGGATCATGCTGCCGCTGGCGGTGCCGGCGCTGGCGAGCCTCACCCTGTTGCAGTTCGTGCAGACCTGGAACGACTATCTCGGACCGCTCATCTATCTGCGCGATCCGGAACTCTGGACCATCCAGCTCGGACTGAAGACGTTCGTCGGGCAGTACAACGCCGAGTACGCGCTGATCATGACCGGCTCGGTGCTCTCCGTGCTGCCCATCGCGATCATTTTCCTGCTGGGCCAGCGGTACTTCGTCGAGGGCATCGCCACGAGCGGACTGAAGGGGTGACGGTGCCGCAACTCTCGCACGGGACGATCACCAGGATCCTGGACTCGGTCTACCTGGCCCTGATGACAAATCTACTGATGATCGCGTACTGCCTGCCGGTCGTCGTGGTGCTGCTGACGACCGACCCGGCGCGCTCCTGGGTCCTGCTGGCTCTCGTCCTTCCGCTACTGGCGCCGGCCTTCACGGCGGCGACGGTGGTGTTCGCGCAGTTCTCCGACGAGGGCGAGGTGTCCGTCATCCGCACCTTCGCCAAGGCCTGGCGTACCCACCTGCGGCGCTCCCTGGCGGTCGGCGCGGCCGCCGCGGCGGCGCTGGTCGTGCTCGCCGTGGACATCCGGGCCGTCTCGGCGAGCCGGGTGGGCGCCGTCGCGGTGCCGATCTTTCTCGTCCTCGCCGTGCTCGTCCTGCTCACGGCGGTCCACACGCTGGTGGCCGTGCCGGAGCGCCCCGACGTCACCGTGCTCAAGCTCCTGCGCGCGTCGGTCTTCCTCGGACTGCGGCGGTGGTACCTGAGCCTCGCGTCGCTCGTCGTGCTGATCCTGCTCGCCGCCGTCACGACCGGCCACCCGGCGATCGGCCTCGGCCTGGCGGCCGCACCACTGCTGTACGTGGTGTGGGCGAACAGCCGGTTCACCCTGGCGCCGATCCGGCCCGTGACGGTCGCGACCACCCCCACCCACACCGCGAGGAATCTACGTTGACCTTCATCGACACCCGAGTCGCCGCCGCGACGACGCTGTGGGAGCGGGCGCTGCCCGCCGCGCTGTCCACCGTTCGCCGCAACATCGACGCGTTCGCCGGTTTCTACCCGGACGACACCACGCGCGATGGTGTCTATCAGCCCCGAGCCGCCCGCAACGGCTTCGCCGAGGGCGGCAACCACGGTTGGACCACCGGGTTCTGGCCCGGGATGCTCTGGTTGTCCTACCAGATCAGCGGGGACCCGGCCTACCGGCACGCCGGCGAGATCCACGCGCGCGACTTCGCGCGCCGGCTGGCCGAGGGCATCGATCTCGACACCCACGACCTCGGTTTCCTCTACACGCTCTCCTGCGGCACACCCCACCGCCTGCTCGGCGACGAGGAGGCCGGACGTTCGGCGCTCGCCGCCGCGCACCGCCTGATGACCCGCTTCCTCGAGCCGGCGGGCATCATCCAGGCCTGGGGCGACCTGAGCGACCCGGCCCAGCGTGGCCGGACGATCATCGACAGCCTGATGAACATGCCGCTGCTCTACCGGGCGGCGCAGGTCACCGGGGACGACAGCTTCGCCCGGGCGGCGCGCCGCCACACCGCGCAGCTTCGCGAGCACATCATCCGGCCCGACAACTCCACCTTCCACACCTTCTACTGGGACGCCACGTCCGGGGTCCCGTTGCGCGGGGCCACCGAGCAGGGGGACGGCGACCACTCCTGCTGGGCCAGGGGGCAGGCCTGGGGGATATACGGCTTCAGTCTCAACTACCGACACACCGCCGACGACAGCTTCCTGCACGCGGCCGTGCGCTGCGCCGACTATTTCCTGGCGCACCTGCCGGCCGACGGCGTGCCCTTCTGGGACCTGGTGTTCGCCGACGGCAGCGGCGAGGAACGGGACAGCTCGGCAGCCGCGATCGCGGTCTGCGGCCTCCAGGAACTGGTCACCTGGCTGCCGGCCGGTGCGCAGGCACAGCGCTACCGGGACGCGGCCGACACCATGCTGGCCTCCCTGGTGCGGGGCTACGCGACCCTGGACCGGTCACAGTCCAACGCTCTGCTGCTGCACGGCGTATACGACAAGCCCAAGTCGGTCGGGGTGGACGAGGGCAACCTGTGGGGCGACTACTTCTATCTGGAGGCACTGGTCCGCGCCACGAACCCGCTATGGCAGTCGTACTGGTGACCCGCGCCGAGCCGGTTCCGGGTGCCGCCACGGCCGGCGGCGCCGCGCCCTTCGACGGGCGCCACCACGACTTCTCCCCGTGGGACTTCTGGCAGCAGGCCACGCCGGCGGACCAGGAACGGCAGCTCACCCTCCAGCGCGAGGCGGTGCGGGCGCACCCGGGATGGTCCATCGGGCGGCAGTGCTTCGTCAGCGAGGAGGCGGCGGTGCAGGCGGACCTGCTGCGCCTGGGCGACCGGTCGTACCTCGCGGCGTACACGTATGTGACCGGGGAGGTCAGCTTCGGCCGCGACTGCTCCGTGAACGCCTTCACCGCGGTGCGGGGCCGGGTCGAGGCCGGCGACGGCGTACGGATCGGGGCGCACACGTCGATCCTCGGGTTCAACCACGGCATCGACCCCGATGTACCGGTGTTCCGCCAACCCCTGACGTCGAAAGGCGTGACCATCGGCGACGACGTGTGGGTGGGCGCGCACGTCGTCGTGCTCGACGGCGTCCGGGTCGGTGACCACGCCGTACTCGCTGCCGGAGCGGTCGTCACCAGGGACGTCCCGGCCGGTGCCGTGGTGGGTGGCAATCCCGCGCGCGTCATCCGGTGGCGGGTTCCCGGCGCCCGCCGCGCCACGGCCGGCGACGACCTGGCGACGGCGCTGGCGCGGTTCGTCGAGCGCGCGCACGAGCAGGCCGACGACGTCCTGGCCCGCTGTTGGCGACCCGATCTGGCCGACGGTCGGTTCACGGACACGCCGGGTGCGCCGCCGACCGTGCGGGCGCAGTGCGACGCGGTCGAGCTCGCCGTGCTGCTGACCGGCGCACCGCCGACGCAGCTGCCCGCCCAGGAGCAGGCCGCCCGCCTGGTCGCCCTGCAGGAGCCGGGCACCGGCCTGGTCCCACCGACAGGCACCGGCCTGGTCCCGCCGACAGGCACCGGCCTGGTCGCACCGACAGGCACCGACCGGGTCCAACCGACGGGCACCGACGTGGTCGCACCGACCGACGTCGCCGGAACGGCGCCCGACCCCGGGCCGCTGCCGGGCGGCGATGTGGCGTATCACGTGCTGTGCGTGGGCTACGCGCTCGAACTGCTCGGGACCCGGTTCGCCCATCCCGTGCGCGTCGTGGGGCGCCCCGGCGGCGGTGAACTCGTCGGCCTGCTCGACGCCCTTCCGTGGGCGACCGACGCGTGGGACGCGGGGCACCGGGTCGACATGGTCGGCACCGCTCTGCGCTGGAACCTCGAGCGGGGAGACAACGCGGGCGACGGAACCGCGGAGGCGTTGTTCGGATGGTTGACCACCCGCGCGGACCCGAACAGCGGGATGTGGGGGGCGCTGCGCGGCACTGAGAGCCGGCTGCGACTGGTCAACGGCTTCTACCGGGTCACCCGGGGGACATTCGCCCAGTTCGGGATGCCCCTGCCCTACCCGGAACGGGTCATCGACACCGTGCTCGCCCACGTCGCCGACGACCGGCTGTTCGCGCCGGAACGGCAGAACGCGTGCAACGTCCTGGACGTCGCACACCCCCTGTGGTTGGCCGGACGGCAGAGCGCACACCGGCGCGACGAGGTGACCCGCACCGCCCGGCGCCTGCTACGCGACGCGCTGGGGCACTGGATCGACGGGCAGGGCTGCGGCTTCCAGGCACCGCACCCGGATACCGCCGGACTCCCAGCGACGGCGCCCGGTCTGCAAGGCACCGAAATGTGGCTGGCGATCGTCTGGTACCTCGCCGAACTGGCGGGGCTCGGCGCGCTGGTGGACTACCGCCCGCGCGGCGTCCATCGGCCGGAGCCCGGCTGGAACCTGCACGCACGCCCGACCCGTCCGCACTCCCGAGGAGAATGACGTTGAGCAACTCCTGGAACCCGCGGCGCCTGCTGAGCCTGATGCTGAGCGCCGCCGCGGCCGCCACCCTCCTGACCGTCGTGGCCGCCCCGGCGCACGCCGCCGAACGCAACATCCGGTTCACCGTCGACGGGCTCAAGCTGGACACCAACCCGGCGGACGTGTGGAAGGGGTACGGCGCGGTCACGGCCAACAACACCTCCCGGGCGTTGCTCGACTACAAGGAGGAGCATCCCGACCAGTACTGGCGGATCATGAACGACACGTTCAACCCGCTGACCGGCCTGGGCCTGACCCACGTGAAGATCGAGATGGGTAACGACGCCAACACCTCGTCGGGCACCGAACCGGCGACGAAACGAACCGCCACCGAGGCTGCCAACGTCCTGCGCGGTGCCGGCTTCCACTTCGCGGCGGACGCGAAGTCCATCAACCCCAAGATCGAAGTGAGTCTGCTGCGCTGGGCGGACCCGGCCTGGGTCCGCACCAGCGAGGACCGCTACCAGTGGTACAAGCAGACAATCGACGCGGCGTACGACAGCTACCGGCTGCCCATCGACTGGATCAGCCCGAACCAGAACGAGACCCTCGCCGACGTACCCTTCATCACCTACTTCGGCCGGCGGCTGCGACAGGACGCGGCGGGCGGTACCACCCGCTACGACTACTCGAAGATCAAAATAGTCAGTTCCGACGAGCTCGACACGTCGAAGATGGCCGACGAGATGATCACCCTGGTCAACCCGGCATCGCTGTCGCAGAGCCAAAAGGACTCGGCCCGCACGCCCGATGGCGACCGGGCCCGGGCGCTGGCTGAGGCGGTGGATCCGGCGAACGCCAACCAACTGTGGAAGGTGAGTTACCCGCAGTACGACGAGGGCGTCGCGGCGTACTACTACCGGGTGCGCAACCAGGAGTACATGTCGCTGATCCAGGCGCTCGCCCACCACTACACCACGGTCAGCACGCCGCAGATGGCCATCCTCAACCGGACGTACGGCCGGCAGATCTGGTTCTCCGAGGCGGTCGCCGGAGTGGGCCACGGCGTGGCGCTGCAGAACAACGGGATGCAGGACCGGGGTGAGACCGCGCTGGGCGTCGCGGACCTGTTCATCAACAGCTTCCGCAACGCCGGCAGCGCCGCGAACTCCGGCGGTTACCCCACCGCGGTCAAGGACGCCCACCACTCGCTCTACCTCTTCCAGCCGAGCATCGCCGCGTTCCCGCAGGCGACGACGTTCAGCACGAAGGCCAACATCCACGCGCACGACGCGTGGTCCGGCTGGTACGAGCGGGACCTCGGATACTTCGTGACCAAGCAGTTCACCAACTTCGCCCGGCCCGGATCCTGGCAGTACGTCGAGGGCGGCGCCACCCAGGGCGGCGGCCGCCAGTCCGGCCACAGCATCGAGGGCGCCGGCGACAGCCGCCTCGCGCTGGCCGCACCGGACCGCAGCGACTTCTCGCTGGTGCTCAACAACCACAGCAACGACACGATGAACTACACCATCGACGTCACCAACATGTCGGTGGCCCAGCGGGCCCGCCTCGCCGTCTACCGCACCCAGATGCAGGACGGCGCCAGCTTCGACTCCAACTGGTTCCAACGACTCGACAACATCGACATCCGCAACAAGAACGCGGACGGCTCCTTCGCCGTCACCGTCACCGTCGCGCCGCATTCCGTCTACACCCTCACCACGCTGGGCGAGCGGGAGCTACCGGCACCGCACCGCGCCGGTGACCGCACCTTCAACGACTCCCGCCCGGTGCTCGACGGGAGCAGCTGGCTGAACCCCCAGATCTATTCGGACGACTTCGAGTACGCCAACCCGTTCCGGTACCCGAAGCGCCAGGTCGCCTGGGACTACCGCACCTTCAACCCCGGTAACACCGACCCCACCCGGAACGCGACCCGGCCCACCGGTCCGAAACTGTCCTACCTGGACCGGCGGGGCAACACCCCGCGCTACACCCACGACATGAGCGGCGCCTTCGAGGTCAACGACGATGGCACCGGCAACAACAGCCTGGTGCAGCAGCTCGACTACAACCACATCCCGGGCCCGTGGGTCTACGGCGGCCGGGGCAAGCCGGAGACCCTGATCGGCGACGACCGCTGGGCGAACTACACCGTCACGGCCGACATCCGCTTCGACACCACCACGCCGGTGAGCAACTCGTACGCCAACTACGTCGGGCTGGGCGGACGGTCCAACCGGGAGGGTAACGGTTACCTGTTCCTGTTGCGGCCGGACGGCACCTGGGGTGTGGTGCAGGACGCCGGTGACGCCTCCTCGATCGCGCCGGCGATGACGGCCGCCAACACCCTCGCGCACGGCAAGCTGCCGAACTTCGTCACCCACGGCAGCCACAAGGTGGCGGTGACCATGCGCCACCAGAGTGTCGCGGTGACCGTCGACGGGCGTGCCGTGACGACCTGGTCGGATCCTGACGGATTCAACACCCGGCTGTCGGGTCGCGTGCACATCGTCAGCGGCTGGTACCGCAACTCGTTCGACAACCTCACCGTCACCCGGGTGCCCGGCTACGCCGCGACGCTCACCGAGTACGTCGACGACGGCGCCGACCGCATGCGGTACACCGGAAGCGTCACGCACCACATGGTCGGGTTCTCCGCCCTGTACCGCTCCGCCACCACCCTCAACGCGGGAGGCGGTTTCCAGCTGGCATTCCACGGCACCGGCTTCCTGCTCGAGGCCGAGACGGGTCAGTCCGGCCTGATCGACGTGGCCGTCGACGGCAAGGTGGTCGCCACCGGTGTGCCGGTCTCGGCCAGCCGCACCCGTAACGTCGGGTACGCGCTGACCGACCTGCCCCACGGTCCGCACACCATCCAGGTGACCTCGACGACCGGCGGACTGAAGCTGGACGGCGTCGGCGTCTACGGCGCCATCGCACCCTGGGGAGGCGCGGCGCAGCTGTGGCTCAAGGTGGCCCAGTACTGGTTCGAACACCTACGGGCCAGCGACT
>DASVVF010000900.1:0-3166 GCA_036386695.1 Catenuloplanes sp.
CGAACGGGGGCACGCCGTCCAGTGGCCGCGGGGTGGACGTGAACGACTGCAGCGGGGTGCGGAACCGGCCCTTCCAGTCGACCACGTCCTCGCGCCACAGCCGGCGCAGCAGGGCGTAGTTCTCCACCGCCAGCGGCACGCCGTTGCGGATGTCCTGGCCGAACCACGGATACACCGGGCCGGTGTTGCCGCGACCCAGCATCAGGTCGACCCGCCCGTCCGCCAGGTGTTGCAGCATGGCGTAGTCCTCGGCGATCTTCACCGGGTCGTTGGTGGTGATCAGGGTCGTGGCCGTCGACAGCTGCAGGCGGCTGGTGCGCGCCGCGATGTAGCCGAGCATGGTGGTCGGCGAGGAGGGCACGAACGGCGGGTTGTGGTGTTCGCCGGTGGCGAAGACGTCCAGCCCGACCTCCTCGGCCTTCAGCGCGATGGTGACCATGGCCTTGATCCGCTCACCCTCCGACGGGAGTCGTCCGGTGGTCGGGTCGGGGGTCACGTCACCGACGGTAAAGATCCCGAATTGCATGTCCCGCTCCGTGGTTGCCAGGCGGAGGATCCGGCCGACCCTCCTGGGCCGCACAACAATGTTGACTCGTCAACAATTCCGCGCGGTCCGCGCCGCCGCTCCGTCGGTGGGCCGGAGTTTGTCCGGGTCGAAGCGGGGTAGCCGGTCGCACGCTCGCGGAATGCGAAAGGGGGTCCCCTGATGGACTGGTATCCGTTGCGGCTGAGCGCGGCGGTACGCGGACACGTGTTCGGTGGCCGGGTGCTGGCCGACCGATGGGGCCGTACCGGGCTTCCGGCCGGCCGGGTCGCGGAGACCTGGGAGGTCAGCGACGTCGACGGCGAGATCGCCGAGGTGCGCTCCGGGCCGCTGGCCGGGCGTACGCTGCGTCAGCTGGTCGAGGACCACCCGAAGGAGCTGATGGGTGACGGTTGGAGCGGCCCGCACTTCCCGCTGCTGACGAAGTTCATCGACGGTAGCAACATGCTGCCGGTGCACCTGCATCCCGACGACGCGACGGCCCGGGCGCTGCACGGTCAGCCGAACGGCAAGACCGAGGCGTGGCACGTCCTCGACGCCGCGCCCGGCGCCACCGCCCTGCTGGGGGTCCGGGACGGGGTCGACGAGGACCGGTTGCGGCGGGCGTTCCTGCGGGGCGACTTCGACGCGGTGCTGCGCCGGTTGCCGGTGCACGCCGGCCAGACGGTGTACGTGCCGGCCGGGACGCTGCACAGTTTCGGTCCGGACACCCTGGTCTACGAGGTCGAGCAGACCTCGGACCTCCAGCAGCATGCCATGTGCTGGCGGATGCAGGACGGCTCGCAGCTGACCGGGCAGGAGTGGCATGCCAACCTGGACGCGTTGGTGCGCGAGTGGAAACCGGAACACCGGCCGGACTTCCAGGCGGGCGCGACCATCCGGGTGGCGCACGACGTGGAACGGCTGATCTGCTGCGCCGGCCCGTACTTCGCGCTGGAACGCTGGCGGGTCGGCAGCGACACCCCGCTGCGGTACCCGTTCGACACCGCGGTCATCGTGACCAACGTCAGCGGCCCGGTGTCGCTGGCCGGCGTCGGCTGGTCGGAGGTGCTGGGGCCGGCGCGGACCCTGCTGCTGCCGGCGGCACTGGGCGAGGTGGTGGTCACCGGGCCGGCCGATCTGATGGTCAGCTACCTGCCCGACCTGGACCGCGACATCCGGGCGCCGTTGATCGCGGCCGGCTACGGGCCGGCGGCGATCGCCATGCTCGGTGAGGGGTTGGGTTAGCTCCGGCGCGCGGCCGGGCCCGGAGCGCCCGGCGGGGCGGCGCGGCGCGGCCCTGGGCGGGTTTCACCCCGGCGGCTGCGATCAGCCGCCGGTCCGCGGGAGAACGCGAGAGGAGACCCGGTGGCCGGCTTCTCGGCAAAGGGGCGGTGGCATGACGCGTTCGTCGACGTCCTGCGCCGCACCCAGCTCGCCCAACCGGATGAACTGCCCGAGCAGGTCAACGCCGCGGTCCGTCGGGTGGGTATCGACGTGACGATGTACCTGGTCGACCAGGAGCAGCTGCGGCTGCACCCGCTTCCGGAGCGCGGCAAGCCCACCCCACCGCCGTTGCCGGTCGAGGCCAGCCTGCCCGGCCGGGTCTTCACCACGGTGCAGGTGGCGCGCGCCGGTGGCGTGGACGGCCCGCACCGACTGTGGATCCCCTTGGTCGACGGGGCCGAGCGGCTCGGAGTGGCCGAGGTGCTCCTGCACGAAGCTGAGCCGACCCCGGAGCTCACCGAGCACTGCAAGACGCTGGTCGGCCTGGTCGGGCACCTGGTGGCCACCAAATCCCCGTACGGGGACCTGCTGCACCAGGTCCGGCGCAACCGCGCCATGACGGTGGGCGGTGAACTGTTGACCAGCATGCTGCCCCCGCTGACGTTCAGCTGTCACCGCCTGGCGATCAGCGGCATCGTCGAGCCCTGCTACGACCTGGGTGGTGACGCCTTCGACTACGCCGTGGACGGTTCGCTGGCCCGGCTGGCCGTCCTGGACGCCATGGGCCGCGGCCTCAAGGCCGGGTTGACCTGCGCGGTGGCGTTGGCGGCCAGCCGCGCCGCCCGCCGCGACGGCCACGGCCTGTACGACATGGCCCGTGCGGTGGACGGCGCCCTGCAGGAACAGTTCGACGACCTGCGGTTCGTCACCGGTGTGCTCGCCGAGTTGGATCTGGAGACCGGCCACCTGCGCTACGTCAACGCCGGACACCCGCCGCCGCTGCTGCTGCGCCGGGGCCGGGCGGTGCGGGCCCTGACCGGCGGGCGGCGGCTGCCGATGGGCATCGAGGACTACGTCATCGAGGTCGGCGAGGAGTTCCTGGAGCCGGGTGACCGGCTGTTGCTGCACACCGACGGGGTCACCGAGGCCCGCTCGCCGCAGGGTGTGCCGTTCGGCACCGACCAGCTCGTGGACCTGGCCGAACGCAGCGCCGCCGCCGGGCTGCCCGCACCGGAAACGCTGCGTCGGATGGCCCACCAGGTCCTCGAATATCAGCACGGCAGGCTGACCGACGACGCCACCCTGCTCCTCGCCGAGTGGTCCTCGGCCGCCGCGGAACGGACCCAACCATGACCGCACCCTCCGCTCAACCCCCTCGGGTACGGCCGGCGCCGGTCGCACCACCGGTCGCGGGCG
>DASVVF010000901.1:0-4366 GCA_036386695.1 Catenuloplanes sp.
CGCTGCTGATGCGGACATCGTCGGCCGGCCTGCCGGGCACGCCGGCCGCCTCCGGGATCCAGTCACCCGATCGGGCGCTGACTTTTCTGGTCCTCGGGGTCGATCGCGTCCAGAGCGTGGCCCTCGCCGACACGGTGCTGATCGCGCACGTCCCGCGCGGCCGCGACGCGGTGTACCTCGTGTCGGTACCCCGCGACGTCCGGATGGCGATCCCCGGACACGGCGTCGACAAGATCAACTCCGCCTATTATCTCGGCGGTGCCGGGCCGAAAGGCGCCGGTCTGGTCCGCCGGACCCTCACCGACGCCACCGGCCTGACCTTCGACGGCACGGTCGTGGTCGACTACCGCGCGGTTCGCCGGCTGACCGACGAGGTCGGCGGGGTGCGGTTGTGCCTGGCCACGCCGGTGCGCTCCATGCACACCCGGCACCAGTTCCCGGCCGGCTGCCAGAGCTTCACCGGCGCCCAGGCGGTCGACCTGCTCCGCCAGCGGTACGGGATGGCCAATGGCGCCTACGACCGCGACAGGCACGGTCGGCAGTTCGTCCAGGCACTCGTCCAGCGGGCGGACAGCATGGGGTTGGCGCACAACCCGATGCTGGCCGAGCGGCTGCTGCGTTCGGCCGGACCTGGGCTGACCGTGGACACCGGTGAGCTGGCGCTGACCGACCTGCTGGGCACGGTGATCCGGCTGACCGGCGCTCCGGTTCGGGGGATCGGCGCCGCGTCCCCCTCCGTCCCGGGCATCAGGGAACAGGGGTACGAGGAGCTCTACCCGGGGGTGCGCGAGCAACTGTTCGCCGCGGTGCGCGAGGACCGGCTTGACCAGTGGTTGGCGGCACACCCGACCTACGCCGACCGGTAGCCGTCGCAGCGCCGCCGCCCGGGGCGAGTTTCCAGGCCAGCGGCCACTGCGGGATACTGCCCGGTGGAGGACAGCGCGGTCCCGCCTGACGGCGGCCAACAAGCCAGATGATCAATAGGAGCGCCCAGCATGCCCATCGCTTCCCCAGAGGTCTACGCCGAGATGCTCGACCGCGCCAAGGCCGGCGCGTTCGCGTACCCCGCGATCAATGTGTCGTCTTCGCAGACCCTGAACGCGGCCCTGCAGGGCTTCGCCGAAGCGGAGAGCGACGGCATCATCCAGGTCTCCACCGGCGGCGCCGAGTACCTGTCCGGCCCCACCGTGAAAGACATGATCAGCGGTTCGGTCGCCTTCGCCGCCTTCGCCGCCGAGGTGGCCAGGAAGTACCCGGTCAACGTCGCGCTGCACACCGACCACTGCCCGAAGAACAAGCTCGACGGCTTCGTCCGCCCGCTGCTGGCCCTCTCCAAGGAGCGGGTCGCCCGGGGCGAGGCGCCGCTGTTCCAGTCGCACATGTGGGACGGCTCCGCCGTGCCGGTGGCGGAAAACCTGCAGATCGCCGGTGAGCTGCTCGCCGAGGCGGCCGCCGCGCACATCGTGCTGGAGATCGAGGTGGGCGTCGTCGGCGGTGAGGAGGACGGCGTCGAGAACGCCATCAACGACAAGCTCTACACCACCGTCGAGGACGGCATCGCCATGGTCGAGGCGCTCGGGCTCGGCGAGAAGGGGCGCTACATGGCGGCCCTGACCTTCGGCAACGTGCACGGGGTCTACAAGCCCGGCAACGTCAAGCTGCGCCCGGAGATCCTCAAGGAGATCCAGGACGCCGTCGGCGCCAAGTACGGCAAGGAGAAGCCGCTCGACCTGGTCTTCCACGGCGGCTCCGGCTCGCTGCTGGAGGAGATCCGGGCGGCGCTGGACTTCGGCGTGGTGAAGATGAACATCGACACCGACACCCAGTACGCGTTCACCCGGCCCGTCGCCGCCCACATGTTCGCCAACTACGACGGCGTCCTGAAGGTCGACGGCGAGGTCGGCAACAAGAAGGCGTACGACCCCCGCGCCTGGGGCAAGGCCGCCGAGAACGGCATGGCGAAGCGGGTCGTCGAGGCCTGCGAGCACCTGCGTTCGGTCGGCACCACGCTGGCCAAGTAGTCCCGCACCCCGCGGCCGGCCCCCGCGCGCAGCGGCGGGCCGGCCGTGCCGTGCGGGGTCGGGCACGCCGGTCTTGGGTACGCTCGTCCGATCGGCGGAACGGAGGTCGGTCCGTGCTCGGCATCGAGGGTTACGAGCCGGAGTGGCACTACGACGCCGAGGCGTTGGCTGCCGCCCACCGGGCCCGGTTCACCCGGATCGTCGGACGTGAGCTGGTCGGCGGCTGGCTGATGTGGAACACCGCCGAGCGGGGCTGGTTCGCCGACGGCCCGGTGGTTCTCGGCTTCGGCGACACCAACGTGGAGATCATGCACCGCAAGTTCGACGAGTGCGGGATCACCTGGGACCAGGTCGACATGTCCATGGCGATCGACTGGTACGCCACCGACATCCGGCTCGACTGGCGGGCCGACCCGCATCCCGCCCTGCGCGGTGCCCGCGGGCGCCGACTGCGGCACGTCAACGTGATCGAACGGATCATGCCGTCGCAGTGGCGCCCCCGGGTGCTGCACGCCGTCGAGTTCCTCTTCGAAGGTGCCCGGTTGGCCGTCTACAACGCGATGGACGAGAACGGCCTCACCGGCGTACCGGACGTGGAGCTTCCGGTCGGGACCTGGCGCCGGGTTCCGATCGCCTGAGCGGTCCGGTGGCCGACGCGTCGCCCGCCGGGTAGCAGGCGCTGACCCGCCCGGGGTCAGTCACCGCCGCCGCCGCCGCCACCGCCACCACCCCCGCCGCTGTCCGAACCGCCGCCGCTGGAGCCGCCCGAGTCCCAGCCGCCGGAGGACCCACCGCCGGTGTCGCGACCGGAGTCGGCGTAACCGCTGCCGGAGTCGCCGTAGTGGCCGCCGGAGTCGGTGTGGTAGCCGCCGCCGCTACTGCCGGCATGGCGGCGGTTGCGGCGGCCACCGCGTGGCTGATGCTTGCCGCCGCGAGTGCTGCCGAGCGCGAGGAACAGGATGAGGGCCAACGCCGCGATGATTGCCAGAACCTCCATGCCCGCAGTGTGCGGGACCGTGGCAACACACCGGCGGCCCAGCGGCAACGCCGGCGGCTCAGCCGTCGGTGAGCACCTCGACCGCCTCGTCGACCGAGTCGGTGACCACCACCAGGTGCGACAGGTCGCCATGCGGGGAGGCGGCCAGCAACGGCCGCAGCAGCGCCTCCACCGGAAGTCGGGCCCAGTGGCCCCGGTCGAGGAAGACGAACGGCCCCGACGGTCCCTCGGTGGCGTAGAACGTCTTCGTCGCCGCCTGGAAGACCTCCTGGACCGTGCCGGCCCAGCCCGGCGCGAAGACGATGCCGCCGCGCGACAGCCGCAGGATCGAGTCCTCCCGTACCGCGTTCGAGAAGTACTTGCCGATCTGGCCCGCGAACAGGTTCGCCGGCTCGTGGCCGTACAGCCAGGTGGGCAGGGCCAGTCCCCCGTACGTCAGGCGGGTGACGACGTCGTGGCCGTCGGCCACCGGCGCCGGATGGTTGCGGCGGACCGCCAGCGCCGCCGCCGTGAACGCCTCGTGGTCGGCGAAGTTCGGTGCCGTCGCCAGCTCGTCGATCGCCGCGCCCAGCTCTGCCTCGTCGCGTCCCGCGAGGTACGCGCCGAGGTTCGCCGCCTCCATCACGCCCGGGCCGCCGCCGGTGACGATCAGCCGCCCGCCGGCGGCCAGCCGACGGGCCAGGCTGGCCGCCTGCCGGTACGCCGAGGAGCCGCGTGGCTCCGCGTGCCCGCCCATGATGCCGACCGCCCCGGCGGCGCCCCGCTCGGCGACCCAGGCGGCCAGCGCCCCGCCGAGGGCGTTGTCGATGCCGGCGTCGTGCAGCCGCTGGGCCAGCGCCTCACGGATGTCCGGAGCCGCGCCGCCGTGCCGGACGAAATGGTCGAAGACCAGCGTGTCGTACATCTGCTGAAAGCCGCCGTCGGCGAACCCGGCGGCCAGGTCCTCGGCGGTGTACAGCCGCGCGGGGTGCGTCGGATAGGGCAGTTCGTCGAAGGGCGGCAGGACATGGGCACCCCGGCGGACGAGATCCGCCTCCACGTCGAGCGAGACGAAGTGACAGCCGACGAAGAGGGTGTCGGTCAGGTCCACCGGGCCAAGGTCGGGTGGGTCGACGTCCAGTCGTAGCCCCTGGATGGTCAGTCCGGCCAGGGAACCCGTAGCCAGGTGGGTGGCGAGTTCCGCCGGCGACTCGACCTCGTCGGGGCTGCTGTCGAAGGCGCTCTGCTCAGGCGCCGGCCCGGCGAACAGCGGGCGCAGCGGATCGTGGGATGCGGCCATACCGCCATCCTGTCCTAACCGCACCGGCGGGCCGCCGGCTACCTACCGCCGGGCTGGCTCGCGGACAGG
>DASVVF010000902.1:0-2059 GCA_036386695.1 Catenuloplanes sp.
CCCCGCCCAGCCGGAACGCGCACGCGGCGGCCCGCGGCGGGCCGTGCGCGCGGTACCAGGCCGCCGCCCGCAGCACCGTGGGGGTCCCGAGCGGCGGCCGGCCGTGGCCGGCGACCGCGGCAATCACCGGGACCGCGCCGGGCCCGGTGTCGGGATCGGTGCCGACCCTGGTCAGCAGCCCGGTACGGAGCAGCGCCTGGATCTGCCGGCCGGCGTCCGGATGGCCGATCGCGGCGCACACCCCGGGCGTCACCGGGGCCAGCTCAGCCAACGCCCCCAGCAACGATCGGATCTCCGGTGGCAGCGGGGCGAGCACCTCCGCCGCCACGTAGCTCGCCACCAGGCCGCCCGGCTCGGTCACGGCGGGCAGCAGCGGCCCGGCCGGAACGCCGTCCGCGACCAGGGTCTCGGCGACCAGGCGGACCAGCGCCGGCCAGCCCGCGGTCAGCTGCCACACCCGCTCGGCCAGGCCCGGTGTCGACAGGCCGTACTCCGTGTCGAGGAGGTCGGTGATCGCCTCGACGGGCAGCCCCAGATCGGCCGGTCGGATCTGCCCCGGCGCGACCCGGGACAGCCACGCCGGGGCGGTGGAACCGACCGGGCACCTGGAGGACAACGCGACACCGACGCCGTCCGGAAGGCGGGTGACGGCCTCCAGCAACGCCTGCTCGACCGGCTCCGACATCGGCGGCAGGCCATCGAGGACGAGTTGGCCGGTGCCGGCCGCCAGCTCGGCCAGCCCCCCGCCGAGCAGCGCGCCGATGTCACACTCCCGTTGCCACCGGGCGGCTGGTTCCGGGAACAGCCGGCGCAGCGCCGTCGTCTTTCCATAACCGGCCGCCGCGACAACCAGCCGGAGCTGGATGGGCCGCCGTTCCGCCATGGGTGCAGCCTTCCCCCGGGCGGGAAGCACGGCAACCAGGTTGCCGGAACGCGACAGTGACCGCCGGGCCGGGCGGGGTCCGCCGCCCGCACCCCCCGGGCGGCGGCGCGACACGACGGCGGGGGGGACGTCAGGTTGGCCGCTGGGCCATCTCGGCCGCCCGGCGAAGCATCAGCTGCCGCTCCCGGGCGTTGCCGGTGAGCGCGGCCGCACGCTCGAACTCGGTACGCGCCTCGGCGGGCCGGTCGAGGCGGGCGAGCAGGTCACCGCGGACCGCCGGTAGCAGGTGGTAGCGCTTGAGCGCCGGCTCAGCGGTCAGCGCGTCGACGATGGCGAGCCCCGCCGCCGGGCCGGCCGCCATGGACACCGCTACCGCCCGGTTCAGCTCGACGATCGGTGACCCGGTGACCCGTACCAGCACGGCGTAGCGGGCGGCGATCTGCGCCCAGTCCGTCTGTTCCGGGCGCACCGCCCGGGCGTGACAGGCGGCGATGGCGGCCTGCATGACGTACGGGCCGTACCCACCGCCGAGGTCCTCGGCCCTGCGCAGGGCGGCCAGCCCGCGCCGGATGAGCAGTTGATCCCAGCGTGACCGGTCCTGGTCGGCGAGCAGGACCGGCTCCCCGGACGGGCCCACACGGGCCCTGGTGCGGGACGCCTGGATCTCCATCAGCGCGACGAGCCCGTGCACCTCCGGCTCCTTCGGCGCCAGGGCGGCGAGGATACGACCCAGGCGCAGGGCGGCCGCGCACAACTGCGGACGCATCCAGTCGTCGCCCGCCGTGGCCGAGTATCCCTCGTTGAAGATGAGGTAGACCACCTCCAGCACCGACGACAGCCGGTCGGCGAGTTCCGCCCCGGACGGCACCTCGAACGGCACCCCGGCATCGGCCAGCGTCCGCTTCGCCCGGACGATCCGCTGCGCCATGGTGGCCTCCGGGACCAGGAACGCCCGGGCGATCTCGGTCGTACTCAGGCCACCGAGGACCCGCAACGTCAGCGCGGCCCGCGCCTGCGGGGACAGCACCGGGTGGCAGGCGGTGAAGACCAGGCCGAGCAGATCGTCACCGATGTCGTCGACCGCATCGGCCTCGGGATCCGGCGCGGTCGCCAGCTCGAGTTCCCGGCCCAGCTCTTCCTGCTTGCGTTCCAGCCGGATGTTCCGGCGGATCTGGT
>DASVVF010000903.1:0-3949 GCA_036386695.1 Catenuloplanes sp.
GACCTCACCGACGACACCGACGAGCCGGTGACCCCGTTGCCAGCCGACGGCACGGTCGCCGGAGCGACGAGCCTGCTGGTGGCCTGCTGGCCGCTGGATCCCAGCAGCGAGGCCGCCAACCGGGTCCGGCTGGCGTGGCTACTCGCCGCGGGCGCCGAGCTGCTGCGTCCGGGTGGCTGCCTGCTCCTGGTGGTCAGCGTCCCGCTCGGCGCCCAGGCGCAGCCGGAGGACTTCGGCCCGCTGGTCGCCGCGGCGTCGGCGTCCGGGTTGGGCTACCTGCAGCACATCGTGGCGGTGACCGCCGACGCCGACGGCGATCACTTCACGTACCACGTCACCGACGAGGAACTCCTCGCGATCGCCGGTACCGCCGGGCAACCGTGGGCGGTGGCGCACCTTCGCGTGCACGCCGACCTGCTGGTCTTCTCGCAGCAACAGGGCCGGTCCCCGGCACGGGGCTCGCGGCTGCGGGGTGGTACCCGTGGCTAAGCGCACCGCAATCCTCACCCCCGACCCCGACGAACCGAACAACGACGGCTCCACCGACCAGGCGGGTTTGCCGGCGCCGGACGGGCTGTCGGTCTGGGCGACGGCGCAGTCGACCGGGCCGGTGCAACGCCGTGGCCGATACGTCAAGGCCTCGGTGAAGCATCCGGCCCGGATGCTGCCGGCGATCGCCGCCCACGCGGTCGCCGCGTACACCAAGCCTGGCGATCTGGTGTTCGACCCGATGTGCGGGATCGGCACGACCATCGTCGAGGCCATCCATGCCGGCCGTGACGGCATCGGCGTGGAGTACGAATCGAAGTGGTCCGACATCGCCGACGCGAACATCGCCCATGCCCACACCCAGGGGGCGCCCGGGCGGGGGTCGGTGATCCGCGGCGACGCGACGCGGCTCACCGCGCTGCTGCCCGCGGCGCTACAGGGTCAGGTCGCCCTGGTGGTGACCTCACCGCCGTACGGGCCGACCGTGCACGGCCTGGTCCGGCCCGAAGCCGGCTCCGGGGTCCACAAGTCCGACAACGCCTACAACGACGGCACCGACAAGGGCAACCTCGCCTACCGCGACCTGCCCGGCCTGACCGCCGGGTTCACCCAGATCCTTACCGGCTGCGCCGCGCTGCTCAAGCCGGGCGGGGTCGTCGTGGTCACGGCCCGCCCGTGGCGTAAGAAGGGCGACCTGGTCGACCTGCCCTCGGCGGTCATCGCCGCCGGCGTGCAGGCCGGGCTCGTCCCGGTCGAGCGGTGCGTCGCGCTGCTCGCCGCCGTCCGCGACGGCGCGCTGGTCGCCCGGCCGAGCTTCTTCCAGCTCCAGCAGGTCCGCAAGGCACGCGCCGGTGGGGTGCCGATGCACCTCATAGCCCACGAGGACGTCATCGTCCTAGCCAAGGCACCGCTCCCCCAACCCCCGGGGGAGGGGCGCCGATGACCGCGCACACGCTGCGGTGCCTGTCGCTCGGCGCCGGTGTCCAAAGCTCGGTGTGTCTGCTCTTGGCCGCCCAAGGGCGCATTCCGACCTTCGACGCCGCGATTTTCAGCGACACGGGTTGGGAACCGGTCGCCGTCTACCGGCACCTGCACCGGCTGACCCGCATCGCCGACGCCGCTGGGATCCCGATCGTAAGGGTCACCGGCGGGCACATCCGCTCCGACGCGCTCGACCCCGCACACCGCTTCGCCTCGATGCCTCTGTTCACCCTGGGTCCCAACGGTGAGCGGGGAATGGCCCGGCGGCAGTGCACCAATGAGTACAAGATCAAACCGATCAAGAAGGAGGTCCGCCGCCGTCTCGGCTACCCCCACCCGACACGCGTGCCCGCCGGGGTGTACGCCGAGATCGCCATTGGCATCTCCGTCGATGAGGTTACCCGCGCGCGCGACGCCGACGTGGCGTACATGCGCAACACCTTCCCTCTGCTGGACCTGGGGTGGCGGCGTGAGGACTGCGTCGCCTACCTGACCCAGCACGGGTTGGCCGACACCCCGAAGTCGTCATGCCTGGGGTGCCCGTTCCACGACGACGCGTTCTGGGCGCGGCTCAAGGCGAACAGCCCGGCCGAATGGGCCGACGCGGTCGCCTTCGACAAGGCCATCCGCCACGGCTCGGCGCGGGCCAACGCCGACGGACACCCACTACGCGGGCAGTTCTTCCTGCACGCCTCACGGGTGCCCCTCGACGAGGTCGTACTGCGTCCCCGGCCGATCCCGGCCGGCGACGCCCCGGGCTGCGGGCCGTTCACCTGCCCACACCCCGACCCGGCCGAACCACCCGACCCGGCCGAACCGCTGGCGCCGGTCGGCGTCATGCCGGCCGCGGCGGGGCGGGAGGTGGCGTGAACCTTGCCCACCCCACACCCGAACCGGACAATCCCGAGCCGGAACTGCTCGTCGGATCGTTGTGCACCGGCTACGGCGGCCTCGACCTGGCCGTCGAACTGGTGCTCGGCGGCCGACTCGCCTGGTACGCCGAAACCGACCGGCACGCCCAGCGGGTGCTGTCCGCCCGATGGCCAGGGGTCACCAACCTCGGCGACATCCGCACCGTCGACTGGACCGGCGTGCCATCTGTCGACATCCTCACCGCCGGGTTCCCCTGCCAGGACATCAGCAACGCCGGCAAACGCGAAGGGATCACCGGTGCCCACAGCGGACTGTGGAGCGCCGTCGTCGACGCCGTTCGCGCGCTTCGACCACCGATCGTCTACGTGGAGAACGTCGCCGCGCTCCTCCGCAGGGGCCTCGACGTCGTCCACGCCGACCTGGCCCAGGTCGGGTACGACACGAGCTGGACATGCCTACGCGCATCCGACATCGGCGCAGCCCACCGCCGTGACCGACTGTTCCTGCTGGCCGCACGACGCGACCAACCAGGAACTGGCGGCGGGAGCGGTGACGTTGCCGACGCCGTGCGCCCGTGACGGCAAAGGCCCCGGCTACCCGTACGGGCTACCCGACCTGGTCGAACCCGGCGGCACCCGCCACACCCTGCTACCCACCCCGACCGCCGTCGCCAACGGCTCCAACCGATCCCCGTCACCCGGCGCCACCCGCCGGCCCGGGCTGGCGCAGCTCGTCCGCGAGCAACTCCTACCCACCCCCACCGCAGGCGGCGGCACCGGCTACATGTCCGGGACCAACCGGGACACCTGGCGGCCCACCATCGAGTCGGCCGTGCAGGGATACCAGCCCACCAAAGGCGGCCGACCCCACCGGCCAGGCACCCTGCTAACCACAACCACCGTGGCGGACTCCCGCTCCTCGGCGAACGCCACCGCCAACCGCAGCACCCCGCTGGTCGGGCACGCCGGTCGCACCCTGACCGACGCCGCCCGGCTGCTGCCCACCCCGCGCGCCAGCGACACCGGCACCCCCGGCCGGCGAGCCGGCGCCGGGTTCCGCCCCCCGCTGTCCCAGGTCCTCCTACCCACTCCGCGGGCCACTGACGGGTCCAAGGGCTGTCCCGGGCAGCGGGGCTCGCACGGAGACCTGACCTTGCCGTCGGCCGCGGTGCAGGTCCCGATGCGCACCCTGCCCACACCGCGGGCATCAGACGGACACGGCCGCTGCCATCACGGCGACGGCGGCGCCGATCTGGTCACCGCCCTGGCCGATCTGCGCGACCACGTCAGGGAGATCGGCGAACTCGACGAGGCGAAGTGGGGCGTCTACGCCGACGCCGTCGCCCGCTGGGAACTCCTGCTGGGCCGGCGAGCACCCGAGCCGACCCAGACCGGTCAGCACGGCAAACCCGTGCTGGCGCCACCGTTCGTCGAGTGGCTCATGGGCCTCGACGAGGGGTTCGTCACTGATCTGGACCTGCCGCGCACTCTCGCTTTGCGGGTGCTCGGCAATGGCGTGGTCCCTCAACAGGCGGCGGTCGCGTTGAGGCTGCTGCTGTGCCCACACCGGTGGGCGGTGCCGGAATGAGCCAGCCGACCAGCAACGA
>DASVVF010000904.1:0-5190 GCA_036386695.1 Catenuloplanes sp.
GTTGTCCACGCCGGCTTCCAGGGCGACGGCCGCCGCCACGGCCGAGGCGAGGGGGAACTCGTCGGGGCGGTGCTCCAGGGCCCACGCCGCGTCCCAGGCCACCGCGGCGGCCCGCTCCGCCCGGCAGAGCATCCCCGCGCAGAGGTGCTTGACGGCCTGGAAGGAACCCACCGGCTGGCCGAACTGACGGCGTACCTTGGCGTATTCGGTCGCGGTGCGCACGCACCAGGCGGCCACGGCGGCGGCCTCCACCGCGGCCAGCCACGCCGCCAGGTCACCGGGCCGGGGCTGTCGATCGGCTGTCAGTAGCCGCTCCGCCGGCACGAGCACATCGGAGAGTTCGACGTCGGCCAGCGACCGGGAGAAATCCACCGGGGTACGGGCGGTCAGCCGCACCCCGGGCTGGTCCGACGCCAGCAGGAACCACCGCTGGCCGGAGCTGGTCGGTGCGGCCAGTAGCAGGTGGGTGGTGGTGCCGGCGCCCAGCACCGGGCCGACCCGACCGCGCACCCGCAGCGCGCCGCCGGGCATCGGGGTCGCCGCGATCGTGCCGGTGCCGGCGGCGACGGCCACCGAGGCGCGCCCGGCGGCCAGCTCCGCGAGCAGGACGCCGACGGCCGGCACGGTCCCGTGTGGGGCCAGCAGGAGCCCGGCCAGCATGGTGGGCATGATCGGACCGGGAACGAGAGCGTCGGTGAGCGCCTCCAGGGCGGCGGCGAGGTCGGTCGGACCGCCGCCGGCCCCGCCGAGGGTTTCCGGCAGCGTGATGGCGAAAACTCCGAGATCGGCCAGCTGGGCCCAGTGCCGGTGCCCGACGGCGGTGGTCGCCGGTGGTTCGAGCTCCCGCACGGCGGTGTGCGCCTCGGCGGCCGCCGCCCACGCGCGTAGGGCGTCCTGCAGGGCCACCTGTTCGGCGATGAGGGCGATCGGCACCGGTCCTCCCCGCCACGTCGATCCGTCAGGACAGCAGGGAAATTAGAACACGTTCCACCGATCTGGCGCCAGCGGTGACCGCGTCCGCCCAGTCGGCCGCGACAACCCGCGCAGCGGGTAGAATCACGCTGTCACCAGGCGGAAACATCGATCCGGGAGCATGGGTCAACCGGCCGGGGGGCCGATCAGACGAGAGGGAGTCCGTGGCGACGCCGAGAACGCATACCACCAACGCGGCCGCCTTGACCGCGCTGGGTGGTTCGACCGCCACTGAGCAGGGCTCGGCCGCCCAACGGGAACGTCGCCGGCGGATCCTGGACGCCACCCTGGTGCTGGCGTCCAAGGGTGGCTACGACGCCGTGCAGATGCGCACCGTGGCGGAGCGGGCCGATGTCGCCCTCGGCACGCTGTACCGGTACTTCCCCTCGAAGATCCATCTGCTGGTGTCGGCGCTCGCCCGCGAGTTCGAGCGGACCCTGGAGAAACTGGACCGCACCAGCATCCCCGGCCAGACCCCCTACGACCGGACCATCTTCGTGCTCGGCCGGATCACCCGGGCCATGCAGCGTGAGCCGCAGCTGACCGAGGCGATGACCCGGGCGTTCATGTTCGCCGACCCGTCGGCCGCCGCCGAGGTCAACACGGTCGCCCGGCTGATGGAGGACATGTTCACCCGGGCCATGCACGAGGGCGAGCCGAGCACCGACGACCGCGCCAAGGCCCGGGTGATCGGCGATGTCTGGCTGTCCAACCTGGTCGCCTGGGTGACCCGGCGGGCGTCCGCCAACGACGTGATCAACCATCTGGAGCTGGCCGCCCGTCTGCTGCTGCGCTGAGTCGCCCGGCCGCCTCAGGCGCGCCCGGGCGACCCGGCGCAGGCGTGACTCAGGCGGCCAGCAGCGCGGTGAACTTCGCCAGCGACTGCTGCGCCGCCGTGCCGGCCTGCTTCTCCACCATGCCGGCCATCGGGCCGGCCAGGGCCGGGCCGTTGAACTCCATCTCGAAGGTGATCTGCGAGCCCGTACCGGACGCGACGATGACGAAACGGTTGTGCGCCTTGACGCCCATCGGGCCGTCGCCGGCCAGTTCCAGCCGTCCGGGCGCCTCGGCGGCGGTCACCCGCCAGGCCATCTCCGCCGGCATCCCCATCAGCTTCACCCGCTGCTTGTACGAGGTGCCCTCGCCGAGGGTCGCGGGGACCTCGCCGGTGAACGCGTCGTGCATGGTGAGCCACTCGGCATACCGCGGTAGATCAACCGCGAGCTGCCACACGCGCTCCGGCTCGGCGGCGGCTTCAGCGGACACGCTGACCTTCGGCATGACGTACCTCCTCGGTACCGTTTGCCCCCGTCGAGAGACGGCGGTGGATCTGAACGTAGGCGCTTTGGGTGCCCCGTTCAAGGGTAGAACGTGTTTCAATATTGCCCACCCGGGGTGATCGTCATTGGACGGTCCCCGGCGTGGGGGCTCCGACGGCGTCCGGGCCGGACCGGTCGCGGGTCAGCCGCCGGACCCGTTGGCGATGTCGAGGGCGGCGAGGTAGCCGAACGTCATGGCCGGGCCCAGGGTGGAGCCGGCACCGGCGTAACTGCGCCCCATCACCGAAGCGCTCGCGTTGCCCGCGGCGTACAGCCCGGCGATGACCGAACCGTCGGGGCGTACGACCCGCGCCCGGGTGTCGGTGCGCAGCCCACCCTTGGTGCCGAGGTCGCCGGGAACAATCTTGAAGGCGTAGAACGGTGGCACGTCGATCGGCGCCAGGCAGGCGTTCGGCTGGTTCGTGGGATCGGCGAAGTAGTGGTCGTAGGCGCTGTCGCCGCGGTGGAGGTCGGTGTCCCGCCCGGCCCGGGCCTGCCCGTTGAACCGGCTGATCGTCGCCCGCAACGCCGCCGCCGGCACACCGATCTTGGCCGCCAGCCCGGAGATCGTCCAGTCGCGGTGCAGCACGCCGGCCCGGTACCACTCGTCCGGGTACGGCAGCAGCGGGGCGATGTCCTTGAACAGATACCGGTTGCGGTACTGCTGGTCGGTGATCATCCAGGCCGGGATGTGCGGCACGGCGGCCGTGTGCTTCTCGTACATCACGTGCACCACGTCGCTGTACGGCGCCGCCTCGTTGACGAACCGTCGGCCCGCGCCGTTGACGAAGATGTTGCCCGGCAGCGTGCGCTCCGACAGGCAGAAGTACGGTCCGTCCGGCAGCGGGATCATCGGTCCCCACCACGCGTCGTCCATCAGTTCCAGTGCCGCGCCCACCCGCTCGCCGGCCTCGATCCCGGCACCGGTGTTGCTGGCGGCACCCACCGTCCAGTCCACCCCGATCGGTTCGGCCTGGAACCGCTTGCGCATGGCCGCGTTGTGCTCGAACCCGCCGGAGCCGACGATGACGCCGCGACGGGCCCGGATCAGCACCTCAGCACCGTTTCGGCTGGCCAGCACGCCGGCGACCCGGCCACCCTCAACATGCAACCCGGTCAGCGGGGTGTTCAGCCACACCGGCACGTCAGCGGCGAGCAGCCCGGCGCGCAACCCACCGGCGAGCGCCTGACCCATGGTGATCGGCCTACGCCCGGCCACGCTCGCGGCCAGGTACCGCGACACCATCTCGGTGGCGGTGGCCAGGCCCCTCGGGTGCCGGGCGATCAACGCGAGCCATTTGTAGTCCACCGCGAGCACCACCGTGCCCGGCGGGGTGGCCAGGTACGGCGGGTTGAGGTTCGCGTACTCCGCGCCCAGGATGTTCGCGTCCAGGGGCTGCGGCTCGATGGAGCGGCCGTTGGGCAGCCCGCCGGGCAGTTCGGGGTAGTAGTCGGAGTAACCCTGCATCCAGGAGAACCGCAGCGGGGTGTTGCGCAGCACGAACGAGATCATGGCGGGCCCACCGCGCAGGTACGCCTGCCGCCGATCGGCGGGCACCACGTCACCCACCACGGCGGCCATGTACCGCTCGGCCGACGCCGGCGTGTCCGGCACCCCGGCCTCGAGCAGCACCTCGTTGCAGGGCACCCAGATACCCGCTCCGGAACGCGCCGCCGAGCCGCCGTAGGTGGCCGCTTTCTCGATCACCACGGTGCGCAGCCCCTGCCGGGCCGCGGTCAGCGCGGCAACCATGCCGGCCGCCCCGGCACCCGCGACCACCACGTCGAACTCGACCACGCTTGGCATCCAGACCCCCAGCCGGCAGACCCGCCAGAACTAGAACACGTTATCGGGCCAGGGTAACGCGAGGCCCTCAGCTGCGCACCATCTGCGGCTGGCCGACTAGAACACGATTCCGCCGCGGGCCCGGCCGCCGGACCGGCCGTAGCCGGGGGCCGCCCCCGGCGATCCCCCCGGGGTGCTCAGTCGCCTGCCGGCACCCGGCCGGTAACCACCGCCTCGTCGCTACCGCCGGTCACGGCGCCCGGACCGGCGTCGTCGGGCGGCATCGGGTCGCCTTCCAGGTGCAGCCACGTGACGACCACCGGGTCCGGTCCGGCACAGTGCAGGTGGTGGTCCTCGCCCGGCTCGACGACGAGAACATCCCCGGCGGCGAACGGGGTCGGGGTGCCATCGATGTGGATCCGTCCCCGCCCGGTCAGGACGAGAAACACCTCCGGGTCCGGGTGCACATGGTGGCCCTCCGGGTGGCTGTGCTTCCCCGGGGCGATGGTGGCCACCCCGCCGGAGGCGATGGCGTACCCGGCGACGTGCAGTCCGGAGCCCAATTGGGCCAGGTTGAGGATTCGCATCCTGCCATCCTGGCGAACCGGCGGCGCTACGACCAGGCGCGGCAACCCCCTTGACGGGCGCCGGCCGGTTCGCGGGACCTACCGGGCGATGTCCCGTTCTCCGGCGACGCGCTCCAGGCGCAGACGGCACAACATCTCACTGTCGACGGCGTTGCGCCGGCCGTACTCCTCGGCGCGCGCGGCCGGCACGTAGCGCCCGGCGATCCTGGTGGTCCAGTCCAGCAGGTCCGCCGCGCCTTCCGCCAGGCTGACCGGACCGCGCACGACCACGAAATGGTACGGAAACTCGGCCACGTCCACGGTCAGCGCGGCGCGCGGGTTGGCGCGCAGGTGACGCCCCTTGACAGTGTCCCGGCCGGTGGTGAAGACGAGATCGTCGCCGTCGACGACGAACCAGATCGGCGCCACGTGCGGAGCGCCGGTCGGGGAGGCGGTCGCCAGCTGTCCGGTACGGGTGCCACTGGCGAGGAACTCGACTGCTTCTGTTCTGGTCATGCCTGCCATGCCGTCAGCCTGCCGCACCCGG
>DASVVF010000905.1:0-7790 GCA_036386695.1 Catenuloplanes sp.
CAGCAGTCCGGCCTTGGGCCGCGGCTCGTCGCGGAACTTCGTCTGGAACTGGTACCACATCTGCGGCAACGACTTGTACGACGACAGTTCGCTGGCCAGCGTCGTGAAAATCTCCTCGTGGGTCATGCCCAGAGCGAGGTCCGCACCCTTACGGTCCTTGATGCGGAACATCTCGTCGCCCATGATCTCCCAGCGGCCGGACTTGCGCCAGATCTCGGCCGGATGCACGGCGGGCAGGAAGAACTCCTGGGCACCGATCTTGCTCATCTCGTCCCGGATAATCTCGATGACCTTCGCGCGGACCCGTACGGCAAGCGGCAGGAGGGAGTAATGGCCGGCCATGAGCTGCCGCATGTACCCCGCCCGCAGCAGCAGTCGGTGACTCGGCGAAGCCGCCTCTGCGGGATCTTGCCGCAGTGTGGGGACGTGGAGCTGGGACCAGCGCATGGGATGACACTCGCTTCGCTATTCATCGTGGCGGACAGACCTGGTAGCAGGGTTGACATCCTACCGTCGGGGGCGTTTGCCGGGTCCCGCCCACGAACCCGCCGGAGTCATCGGTCGGCCAGAGATCCCGCCGCGCCTGCCAAGAATGTCGGGGGTGAGGTTCAGGGTGGGGAGCATGCGACACCACTGGGGTCTGATCGGCGCGCCGTCCAGCGCGGGAGCGCACACCCCCGGCCTGGAGCGGGGGCCGGCCGCGCTTCGCGAGGCCGGCCTACCGGCCCTGCTGCGGGCCGGCGGAGCCGCCCTGCACGACCACGGCGACGTGCCGGGCTTCCGCTGGCGCCCCGACCCGGCGCACCCCCACGCGCAGAACGCGTCGGTGGTGGCCCGGGTGGCCCGCGACGTCGCGGGAAAGGTGCGGGGCGCCGTGGCTGACGGACACGTGCCGTTCGTGCTGGGCGGCGACTGCACGATCACGCTCGGGCTGGTGGCCGGCCGCACCCTCGCCGGCCGCACCCTCGCCGGCGAGGCGCCGGCCCTGGTGTATGTCGACGGCGGCCCCGACCTCTACACCCCCGCCACCAGGCCGAACGGAAACCTCGACGCCATGGGGCTCGCGCACATGCTGGCCCTGCCCGCGACCGTGCCGGAGATTGTGGACGTGGGCCCCCGCACCCCGCTGCTGACCGCCGACCGCGTCGTGGTCTACGGCGACAGCCTGCCCACCGGCGACCACGAGCGCGACCTCGTCGAGGAGCTCGGCATCACCTACGTGCCGGCCAGCGAGGTGCGGGCCGACCCGGGGGCCGCGGCGGCCCGCGCCCGCACCGTCGCGGAGGCCGCCGCGCCCGCGTTCCTGGTGCATCTCGACGTCGACGTCCTGGCGTTCGTCGGCGCGCCGTTGGCCGACGTACCGGAGCCGTTCGGGCTGACGCTGGAGGAGGTGGCGACCACCCTGGCGACGCTGGTGGCGAGTCCGCGCTTCGCCGGGCTGGCGCTCACCGAAGTCAACCCCGACCACGTGCCCGACCCCGGCACGCTGCGCGACTTCGTCGAGATCCTGGCCACCGCCCTGACGGGCTGACCAGCCAGCGGGACGCACCCGGAGCCCGCCGGCGGGCCACCCACGGCCACCAGCCCGACCGGTCGTGGAGGCACGGTCGTGGAGAAAAGTCGGACGCTTACCGGTGTCGTCGCGTGGCAGGATGACACCCCACATGACCATGCTGGAACTCTGCTACGACAGTCTGGACGGGCTGTCGGTGGGCGACGCTCTGGGCGCCCAATTCTTCGTACCGGGTACGTCGTTCGACGATCTCGTCGACGGCCGGGTGCCCGACGGCCCCTGGCCGTGGACCGACGACACCGAGATGGCCTGCTCCATTGTCGGTGAACTTCGTGATCATGGGCGGGTCGACCAGGACCGTCTCGCCGCGGCGTTCGCCGAGCGGTTCGAACCGTACCGGGGCTACGGCGGTGGTGCCGTGCTCATTCTGCGACAGCTGCGTGCCGGCGGCTCGTGGCGGGACATCTCCCGGGCCGCCTTCAACGGGCAGGGGTCGATGGGTAACGGCGCGGCGATGCGGGTCGCGCCGCTGGGTGCCTTCCACGCCGGCGACTCCGGGACCGCCGCGCTGGAGGCGATGCGAGCCGCGGAGATCACCCACGCCCACCCCGAAGCCATCCTCGGGACCGTCGCGGTCGCCGTGGCCGCCGCCGAGGCGGGGTGGGCCCGACTCGTCCGGGACCGCCCCGGGCCGGGCGACCTCCTGACCGCGGTGCTCGGCTACCTCATCGACAGCCGGGTGCGCACGGGGGTCGAGCGGGCGCGGAAACTGCTCGCGGTGAGCGTGGTCGAAGCCGCCTACGAACTCGGCAACGGCTCCCAGGTGCTGGCGCCGGACACGGTGCCGTTCGCGTTGTGGGTGGCCGCGACCCGGCTCGACGACTACCCCTCGGCGATCCTCGCGTGTATCGAGGCCGGCGGGGATGTCGACACCACCGCGGCGATTGCCGGTGGCATCGTCGCCTCGTACGTCGGCACCGGGCCCGGCACCGGGCCCGGCACCGGGCCCGGCGGCGTTCCGGCGGCGTGGCTGGAACATCGGGAACCGCTGCCGGACTATCTGCGCCACCGGAGTTGACCGGGCGGGACATCCTGCCGCCCTCCCGGCCGGCGGACGCCTACTCCCATTCGCCGGTGACCTCCTCCGGGCGTACCAGCCCGTCCTCGATGGCCCGCGCCAGCAGATCGGCCTTGGTCCGGGCGGACCGGCCCGCCTGGGCGTACTTGAGCCGGGCCCGCCGGATGAACATGTCGACGGTGTGCGGTGAGATGTCCATCCGGCTCGCGACGGCGGTCTTGGACATCGAACGGAACCAGAGCAACAGCGCCGTCTTCTCGCGGGCGGACAGCACGGGTCGGTCCGGTCGGTCGTCGCTGGCGAGCACGCCGGCCGCGGTGGGGGTGACGTAGGCGCGGTTGTCGGCGATGGCCATGATCGCGTTGACCAGGTGCGCCCGTCCTTCGTGTTTGGCCACGAACTCGCGGGCCCCGGCGTCGAGGACGGCGAGAACGAGGTTCTGCTCGGTGAACTGCGAGAAGACGATGACGCGGTGTCCGGCGTCGGCGAGCCGGGCGACCTCCGAGACGACGAGTCTGCCGTGCAGGTTGAGGTCGAGGAGCAGGATGTCGGGTCGCGGGCCGTCGCCGCCGACCACGTCGTCGATGGAGTCTCCGGTGGTCAGGACCCGGATTCCTGGTTCGGCGCCGAGCCAGTTGTGGATTCCCTCGATGACGACGGGATGGTCATCGACGATGCTGACGGTGACCTGGCGTTCCAGCGGGTCTCCACCCACAGGTTGTCTCCTTCGCGCTGCCAGTCGGTCGATAGTGGACCCGGGGGCGGGTTGATCTCGATGTCGTGGGCGGTGTCGGCGAGAACGCTCACCACGACCTCGTCCGGACCGGCCACCACGGTCACCCGGGCCGACGAGGCGGCCGTGGCCAGCACGGCCAGCGGTGCCTCGGTCAGGGCGCGACGAACGGACGTGGGCAGCGCGGGCACCGTACCGAGGGTGATCAGGTCGACCTGTACGTGCCGTCGTTCGGCGACGTCCGTGCAGGCCTGGAGTTCCCGAAGGAGCGGATCCGGCCCCTCGTCGGTCTCGGCGAACAGCCGGCGCAGTTGGCTGGCCGCGACCGCGCACCGCTGTTGTACGACCGGGTCGCCCGGGTTGGCGCGGCCTTCGGCGAGACCGTGCAGCAGTGGCTCGACGTGCCGGCGCAGGAAGTCGTAGCGTTGTTGCCGGTGCGCGTGCACCTCGGCGGCGGCCCGGCTGCGGGCCAACGTCCCACCCTCGGCCTCGGCCGCCTCGGTGGCCCGGCTGGCCGTCTGGTGCAGTAACCGGCCGACGAGCACGAAGATCAGCTGGACTCCGGTGGTCATGCAGACGAGGGTGGCGAACTTCTGCAGCATGCGGTCGTCCAACGCGTTGTCGGCGGCCAGGAACGCTCCGGTGATCGTGATGTTGGCGGCGAGCATCACGATGAGTTCCCAGACCGGTCGGGACAGCAGGAGCAGGACGCCGAACCATCCCACCGAGTTCCACGCCCAACTCGGGTCGGCGAGGGCCTGCCCGGGGGGACACGCCGCGGTGGCGGCGGCCCCGAGTACCAGCGCGCACAGTGCCAGCGCGCGGGCGGGCCAGGCGCGTAGCCAACCACGCACCAGGGCGATCGACCCCACGACGTTCAGCACGGCGAAGCCGACCCAGGACGCCGCCGCCAGGGCCGCCGGGTCATACGCGGCCCAGTTGACGACCAGCTTGACGGTGTCGTAGCCGAGGTGCCAGACGGCCACCAGGACGATGACGGCGAGGTTGACCGCGCCGGCCATCCGGGCCGTGACCACCTCGCTGGCCCGGTCAACCATGATGCCAGCCGAGGACGACGGTGGTGCCCGCGCCGGCGGTGGAGACGATCTCGGCCGTTCCGCCGATGGCGTTCATCCGGCCGGCGATGGACTCCCGCCAGCCCCGGCGGTGTGCGGGTATGCCCGCCGGGTCGAAGCCGCGACCGCCGTCGACCACCTCCACCGAGACGCTGCGATCATGTTCCCGGGCGCGGATCAGGACCGTGCTCGTTCCCGCGTGCCGCGCCACGTTGGTCAGCGCCTCCGCGACGCTGTCGGTCATCGCGGACGCGACCGGCCGGGGGAGCTCGATCGGCTGGGCGTCCAGCCGTACGTCCAGGTCGGGCAGTCCGGGGCTCACCGTCGTGGCGATGGCCCGCAGCGCCAGGTCCAGCCGTGCGGTCCGCGTTCCGGCGGCGACGTCGTCGTCCGGGTGGGTGCGCAGCTGGTTGAGGACGACCAGATCGGCGGCGGCCCGAGCGCGTAGGACGGGGGAGTCGCCGACGATGGCCCCGGTGCCCACCATCGTCAGGGTGGCCACCGCGGTGTCGGGCAGGCTGCGCTGCTGGTCGCGCTCGTCGGCGCGCACCGCCGCGCTGGCGGCGGCCGCGACGGTGGCGGCGATGCGATTGGCCAGCGCCAGGTCGGCCGCGGTGACGGCCCGACGCAGCAGGATCATCACTCCACCGGCGAGCAGCGCCTGCAGCATGAGGACGATCGGCATCTCGCTGAAGCCCAGCCCCCACCGGCCGACGGTGTAGGCACCGGCGATGCCGGCGGCGACGACCAACCCGGACGCGAAGCGCACCCGCAACGACGCGATGAACACCGCGGAGCTGGCCAGCAGGTCGACCCAGCCGGTGCCGGAGACGCTGGCGAATGTCTCGGCCGGAACGAGCTTGCGGTGCGCCAGGCAGAACATCGCCATCCCGGCCGCGTCCATGGTCAGGAGCCGGTCCGTCAACCCATGCCGTAGCCCCAGCCAGGCGAAGACCGCCGCCCAGAGTAGCAACGCCGTCGTACCGATGGTGATCCAGTGCGGACTCGCCGGCGGCCCGGCGCCGGCCTGCGCGGCCCAGGCGGCCACCAGGGCGCTGCCCGCCCGCAGCGCGACGGCGACCCGGACGCACGCCCGGAGTACCCCCTGCAGGGCAGGCTGGGGGGTCTCATCGGCCGGCCCGGGGCCTGGGAGATACGACACAGCGCCCATCTGTCACCCCCGCGACATGGTCCGGCCAGCCACTCCATGCCCCATCCAACGTGGATCGTAGAGGCCGGACGCCCGCCGCGCCCATCGCCGGGTCGCCGGGCGCATCGCCGGGCACGACCGCGGCGCCTGTTACGCGAACGAGTGTCGTGCGTCCACAGCATGCGCCCGATAGCGTCCAGTGCGCCACATTCGCTGATGACAGAGCTGAATACCACCGAGATCGGAGTTAGGTGTGATGTCCTTCCCCGCGCGGCGAGACGCCAACCGGACCGGGGCCGCCGGGCTGTCCCAGGAAGCGATGCCACCGTCGTTTCGGATGCTGGGGCCACTGGATCTGCGCGACACCGCCGGCCGGGCGGTCTGTGTCCGTCGCCGCAAGCAGCGGGCGCTGCTGGCGCTGTTACTGATCAGGACCGGACGGACGGTCAGTACCGATGAGATCATCGACGCCTTGTGGGACGGTTGCCCGCCCCGCTCGGCGTTGGCCAATCTGCACACCTACGTCTCGCAACTGCGACACGTCCTGAGCCGGGCCGTTCCGGGTGCCGCCCGCCGGCCGACGACGACGACCGGCGGGTACCGCCTCGACGTCGGGCCCACCGAGTACGACGTCGTTCTTTTCGAGCACCTGGCGGCCGCGGGCCGGCGTTCGCTGGCGGACGGCCGGCCCGGCGAGGCGGCCGAACGACTCGCCCGGGCGCTGCGGCTCTGGCAGGGCCGGCCGCTGGAGGACCTCGAACCGTACGGGTGGATCCGGCCGTTCACTGCCCGGCTGGAGCAGGCGCGCCTGGCGGTTCTGGAGGACCGGGCCGAGGCGCGCCTGCTGCTCGGGCAGCACGCCGAGCTGGCGGTCGAACTGGCCGTGACCGTTGAGGAACACCCGTTGCGGGAACCGCTGTGGCGGCAGTACCTCCTGGCCTTGCAAGGGGCCGGCCGCCGGAACGACGCGATGCGCGCGTACGACCGGCTGCGCAGGGCCATGTACGTGGAGCTGGGCGTGGAACCCGACCCCACCCTGCGGGAGTTGCACCGTCGCATCCGTTGCGGGGAGCCCGGGGCGCGGCCGCCGCTGCGCACCGGTGGGTCGGCCGCCGCCTGATCACCGCGGTGGCACGTCCGACGGTGGCCGCCCGTACCGCGCTTGATCTGTCCGCGCTGGTCCGACCCTGTGGTCACCGCGCCGGCCAGCCGGTTCGACGCCCGCGACCCCGGCAGGTCGGTCCGCGTGGCGGGCGACCTGCCGGGGTCTGGAGGGCTGGCGTTGAACCGCGCCGCGACCCCGTCAGCCGGTGGGGCAGAACACGCGGTTCAGCAGGGCGATCGCCGGGGCGTCGAGGTCACCGGTGTAGGGGTTGATCGACACGGTCAGTTGGCGGTGGGCGTCGGCGGTGTGGAAGCTCAGGGTGGCGTAGCCGAAGATGCCGCCGCCGTGGCCGAACACCGTCGCCCCGCACGGCAGGGTGGTCTGTTCCAACCCCATGCCGTAGCCACCGTCGGAAACGGCGGTCTTCATCTCGGCCAGTCGCGCCGGCGGCAGCAGCCGCCCGGTCAGCAGCGCCCGGAAGAACGTGTTGAGGTCAGCGGTGCTGGTGATCATGTCCCCGGCCGCGCCGGCGATCGTCGGGTTGATCCGGGTCACGTCCACCGGGGCGGGTGTGCCGGCCTCCTCCCGGGGGAGATAACCGTGGGCGTGCGGGCCGGCGATGCCGAGCCGCCGGCCCGGCGACTCGGTCTGCCGCAGCCGCAGCGGGCGGATGATCCGGTCGCGGATCTCGGTGGCGTAGCCCCGGCCGGTGACCGCCTCGATGACCATGCCCAGCGCGATGTAGTTGGTGTTCGAGTAGGCCCACCCCTCGCCGGGAGCGAACAGCGGCGGTTGGCGGTTGGCCACCGCGAGCAGGTCCGCCGGCTGCCAGGTGCGGTACCGGTAACCGAGCCAGTCCTGCAGGCTGGGGATCACGTCGTTGGTGTAGTTGTACAGGCCGCTCGTGTGGGTCAGCAGGTGGCGCAGGGTGATCCGGCCACCGTTGTTCACCCGGCCGGGTAGCCACCGCTCGACCGGGTCGTCGAGGCGCAGCCGGTGCTCGGCGGCGAGCTGCAGGACCACGGTGGCGACGAAGGTCTTCGTGACGCTGCCGGTGCGGAACCGCCCGTCGACCGGGGCGCGACCGGGCTGCCCCAGCCGGCTCACCCCGCTGGCGGCCCGCCAGGTGCCGGCC
>DASVVF010000906.1:0-8090 GCA_036386695.1 Catenuloplanes sp.
GACGGTGAGGCCCACGCCGTGAATGGATCCGAGGGCGCCGGTGCGGGCGCTGGGATAGGCCGTGATGACCTCGTCGATCCGGCCGTTGTCCGGCGTCGGTCCGCCGGCGGGCGACGCGTCCTCGGTCACCGTCGTGGATGGTGACCCGGGGGCCGGTTGGCGCGGTCGCGGGGCGGCGGCCGACTCCGGCTGGGGCTCGGGTTGCCGCCGCGCTGCTGTCCGCCGCTGCGTGGCCGGGCTCTGCTGCGTGGCCGGCTGCTGCTGCGTGGCCGGCTGCCCGGAGGGGTCCGGTGGCAGGTCGGTGCCGGTGATGGTGGGCAGGTCGGACACCGCCGTCGCGCTGGCCGACCCGGACCGGCCGGTCGTCGGCATCGCCACGTCGGGACTGTCGGCGGCCGCCGGGCCGGTGCCCGCCGCCGAGCGCCGTCCGGTGGTGCCGTCGGTCGGGCCTGGTCCGGTGGTGCCGTCGGTCGGGCGGGGTCCGGTGGTGTTGTCGGTCCGGCGGGGTCCGGTGGTGTTGTCGGTCGGGCGGGGTCCGGTGGTGTTGTCGGCCGGGGGTCGGGGTCGGGGGCTCGGTCGGCGCCCGCGCCGGGGCAGCGGCACCGCGGACGGGTCGACGATGGGCTCGACCAGCGTGCCCTCCAACACGATGGGGCCGCCCGGGGTGTCGCGTACCAGCACCGGCTCCGGACGTGGCCGGCCCATCCGGGCATCGGCCCCGGTGGGGTCCGGGTCGGCGTCACCGCGCCCGGGCGGCCGGAACCGCTCCCCGTTCGACCACGGCGCCGCGGACGGATCGTCCGTGGTGGCCCACGGTGGCGCGGCATCCTGATCGGTGCTCCACAGCACGGCGGTGTCGTCGTCACTGGCCGTCCACGCCGGCGTGACCCGCTCGTCGTCGGTGGCCCACGGCGGTGCGGAGTGCTCCACCAGCACGTCGTCGCCCAGCAGGTCGGACTGCGGGTCGCCGTACTGCGGTGGGACCTCGCCGGTGACGGTGGCGGCCTCGGTGTGGGTCAGCACCTCGTCCCACTGGATGCGGACGTGGCGCTGATCGTCGACCGCGACCAGCACCGGCAGGGTGGTACCGGCGTCCGGCCACTTGGCCACCGGCACCCGCGGGTCGCGCACCTTGACGGCGGCGGTGGGCATTCCGGGTGCGTCGACGACGATCTGCAGCTCGCACCGGCCGTAGACGGACGACGCGGGCGGCTCGGAGGCGCTGACCACGTGGGCGGTGCCGGCGACCCAGGCGCGGGCGCCCCGGCGGACCACGTTGACCAGCGCCAGGCTGATCGCCAGCACCAGCAGTGCCGCGCCCAGGGCCACGATGGCCCAGCTGGTCATGCCCGCGCCGAACAGCATCACGAACGCCGCGATGGCCGCCAACACCGCCGCGAACGCCTTGCGGGCCGGGGCTACGGAACGGCGGCCGTTGTTCGCCACAGTGGACCTCCCGGAGAGTTACCAGCCAGGCTAGGCTCGCGCGGCCACCGTGGGAAGTCCGATCATCGCCGGGTGCCGGCGGAGCCGGCGACCGTACCGATAGGCTGGCAGAGCACAGTCGTACCCCGGTTGCCAGGCCGGCGCGCCCGGTCCGCCGAGCGGTCACCCCCAGGAGGGAACCCCGTGTCCACCAGCACCCCCGTCGAGCGCACACTCGTCCTCGTCAAGCCGGACGCGGTGCGCCGCGGCCTGCTCGGGGAGATCATCGGTCGGTTCGAGCGCAAGGGGCTCACGGTGGCGGCGCTGGTGCTGCGCACGATGGACGCCGAGTTGGCCGACGAGCACTATTCCGAGCACGTCGACAAGGCGTTCTACCCGCCGCTCAAGGATTTCATGACCGGCGGCCCACTGGTCGCGGCCGTGCTCGCCGGCGATCAGGCCATCGACGTCGTGCGCGCCCTGGTCGGTGCCACCGACGGGCGCAAGGCGGCCGCCGGCACGATCCGCGGTGACCTGTCGCTGTCCAACCGGGAAAACCTGGTGCACGCCTCGGACTCGCCCGACAGCGCCAAGCGCGAGATCGCCCTCTGGTTCCCCGAGCTCGGCTGACCGGCTCCGCCGAGCCGGCGGGAACCTCTCCCCGGCCGGCGGGAACCTCTCCCCGGTCGGCGGGGAACGTCACACCGGCGCGCTAGCGTCCGGGGGTGCGATGGGATGAGTTCTGCGCCGCGACCCCACAGTTGGCCGCGATGGTCCGGACCCGGATCGTGGAGCAGCATGTGCTGCTGCTCGGCACGCTGCGCGCCGACGGCTGGCCGCGGATCAGCGCCGTGGAGTGCGACGTCGTCGACGGCGACCTGTGCGTCGGCATGGTCTGGCAGTCCACCAAGGCCCTCGACCTGCTGCGCGACCCGCGGCTGACGGCGCACAGCCTGCCCCCGGCCCGGGAGAACCCGGACGGTGACCTGAAACTCTACGGTCGGGCGGTCACCGTCGAGGGAGCCCGTAAGCGGGCGTACGAGCAGGTGCTCTTCGACCGGTTGCGGTGGCGGCCGCCCGAGCCGTACCACTGCTTCGCCCTGGACGTGGACAGCGCCGCCCTGGTCGTCTTCCGCGACAACGGTCGGGCGGTCACCCAATGGCGGGCCGGTGGCCCGACCCGGGACCGGTTCCTGCCCGACGCCACCGCTTGAGGGGTGACCGCCGCAGGGGCTCCGGTCAGATCGTGTCGGGGCTCCGGTCAGATCGTGTCGAGGCTGGCGTGCCGGCGTGACTCGAACTCGAAGAACTTCAGCAGCACGGTGGCCAGCACGGCGTAGCCGAGCCCGACGGCGAGCTCGCCGGCCAACGCGGGGGCGGCGCTGGCCAGTGGGTGTCCCGCCGTGATCTGCCGGGCCGCCTCGGCGGCGTGGGTGATCGGTACCACCTGCCCGGTCGCCTGCAGCCACCCCGGCAGCCGGGCCGCCGGCACGTTGACGCCGGTGAGCAGCAGCAGCGCCGCCACCGACACGTTGGAGACCACCCACACGTCGCGGAAGCGCAGTCCCAGCGCGCCGAGCGCCAACCCGAAGAAGCCGCACGACAGCGAGCCGGCGGCCAACGCCAGGGCCAGTGGAGGCAGCGTGGACAGCGGGATGCGCAGGCCGAGGAGCAGCGCCCCGCCGGTCATGGTCGTGGCGGCGATGAGCAGTCCGTTGCCGGCGTACGGCAGGGCGCGGCCGAGGAACAGGGCGGTGCGGCTGCGCGGGGAGAGCAGCACGTGCCCCAGCGTGCCGAAGCGCCGTTCGTTGGCGACCGCCATGGTGCCGCCGAATACGCAGGCCAGCGACGCGGCCAGCACGGCGTTGCCGACGATGTAGAACCGGTCGTCGGCGATCTGCAACTGTCGCCCCAGGTAGGCGAAGAACAGCAGCTGGAACAGCGGGCCGACCAGCAGGGTGCCGATGAACATGCCTGGCGTGGTCCAGTTGAACAGCGCCCGGTAGGCGATCACGCCGCCGACGCCCATGAGGCGGAACAGGGAGAGCATGCGGGTCCCTTCGTCAGGTGCGGCCAGGTGGGGTCGGGTCAGGACAGGGCGAGGGTGGCGGTGACCCGGGCTCGGCGTTCGACGTGGGTCAGAGCCACCGCGCCCAGCAACAGGCAGGCGGTGCTGATCGCCACACAGACGCCCAGCGAGGGCCAGACCGGGCCGCCGCTGACCGCTTCCCGTAGCGCGCGGGCCCCCCAGGTCGTGGGCAGGGCGGCGGCCACCGGGGTGGTCCAGCCGGGCAGGACGGTGATCGGCACGAGCATCCCGGAGACCAGCCAGATCGGGTATTCCAGCGTGTTGGTCAATGCGTTGGCGTTGCGCATCAGCACAAAGGTGGCCGCCAGGAGCAGGCCGAACATGCCCAGGGCCAGTACGCAGACCGGTGCGGCCACCGCGAACGCGACGGGATGGGCGAAGTCGAGGCGGATCCCGTAGAGCAGCCGCCCCCAGGCGAGCGTGGCGAGCATCGCATACGTGCCGGTCAGCGCGGAGGCCAGGGTGACCGGTAGGAGCACCAGAACGGGCCGGCGGGGGGCAATCATGATCATCTCCAGGGTGCCCTGCCAGCGCTGGTTCTGGATGGCGCCGCCCGAGCCGAACAGCACCGACGACCAGACCCCCATCAGGCCGGCGCCGACCGCCGCCTCCAGCAGCCGGTGCGACTCGCTGGCCGCCCGGAACAGGTACACGGCCAGGGTGGCCTGCACGACCGGCACGATCAGGGCGATCGCGATCTCGAACGGCGAGCGGCTGAGCTGCTTGGCGTGCAGCACCGAGCCGAGGGCCAGCATCCGCAGCGTCCTCACGCCGGCACCGCCGTCGGCTCGGCGTCGGTCGCCGGGTCGGCCGGGGCGGCGGCGTTGACGATCGCCACGTACGCGTCCTCCAGGGTCGGCTCCCGGGAGGTCACCCGGCCCAGCCGTACCCCCTCCAGTGCCCGCAGCACGTCGGTCTGCACGTCGGTGCCGGCGTCCGACTGCACGGTCAGCACCTGCAGGGCGCCGCGGGTCTCCGTCGCCGCCTCCCGCACGCCGGGCAGGGTGTGCAGGTGGGCCACCACCTGCTCCGGCACCCCGTACGCCTCCACTTCCAGCACCCGGCGGCCGTCGGCGTGGTGCCGCAGTTCGGCCGGGCTGCCCAGCGCCTGGATGCGTCCGGCGGCGATCACCGCGATCCGGTCGCACAGCTCGTCGGCCTCGGCCATGTAGTGGGTGGTCAGCAGCACGGTGGTGCCGGTCGCGGCCAGGTCGGCGACGGTACGGCGCAGCTCGCGGGCGGCCACCGGGTCCACGCCGATCGACGGTTCGTCGAGGAACAGCACCTCGGGGCGGTGCAGCAGCCCCCGGGCGATGTGCAGCCGCTGGCGCATGCCGCGCGAGTAGCCCTCGACCCGGTCGCGTTCCCGACCGGTCAGCCCCACCAGGTCGAACAGTTCGGCGATGCGCCGTTTCTGCTCGCGCGGCGGCACCCCGTACAGCTCGGCGAAGTAGCGCAGGTTGTCCAGCGCCGACAGCCGGTCGTAGAGGCCACGGTCGCCGCCGAAGACGTACCCGATCCGCCGGCGCACCTCGCGGGTGTCGGTCACCACGTCGTAGCCGCACACCCGGGCCGTGCCCGCGGTCGGGATCAGCAACGTGTTGAGCAGCTTGATGGTGGTGGTCTTGCCGGCGCCGTTCGGCCCCAGCAGGCCGAACAGCTCGCCGCGGCCGACGGTGAAGCTGACCTCCCGGACCGCGTCGACTGTCGTACGCCGTGGTCGCAGCCAGCCGGTGCGGCTGCGGTAGCTGCGGCACAGCCCGTCCGCCATGATCGCGTCTTCAGTCATGCCCGGCACGGTAGGCGCTCGGGCTATACGGGGAAAACGAATTCGCCGCCCACCGAATCCTGGGCGCCGGCCGCTGGGCGGCCCCCTGGCACGCCGGCGTGGGCGGTCGCCGGTCAGCCGGCGACCGTGACGGCGGGGCCGTTGTCCGGACGCCGCGCGCCCTGTCCGGCGGGGGCCGGTCCGAGCAGGTTCACCAGGGCGACGCCGGCCGGTTCCAGCCCGTACAGCACCCGCCGGCCGACCCGCCGGCGGTGCACCACCCCGGCGGCCTGCAACGCCGACAGGTGTTCCGAGACGGTGCTCGGCGCGAGCCCGAGGGCGCCGGCCAGGCCGGTGGTGCTGGCGGGGGTGGCCAACGCCCGCAACACGGTGGCCCGACCGCGCCCGACGAGCAGGGCCAGCCGGTCGTCGGCGCCGGCGTCCCCGGCCGCGGGCGCGGGACCGTCGGCCAGGACAGCCGCGCCCCGGCACTGGTAGGTCACCATGACCACGTCCGGATGGTCCGACGAGCACATCAGCGCGCCGCGGGAGAACATCAGCGGAACCAGCAACAGCCGCTGGTCGACCGCCTGGAACGACTGCTCCAGCGGCTTGACCAGGGTCAGCACCGGCCGTTCCCAGCGCACCCGGGGGTGCAGCCCGGACAGCAGCGCGTCGGGGCCCTCGGCGGCGAGCGCCCGGGCCCGCAGCAGCACCTCCTCGTCCAGGGCGGCGCGCATCGCCGGCCAGTACGGCGCGAGCGCCGCGGCCCAGTACGCGGCCAACCCGTCCGCGAGTCGTCCGAACGCGGCGGCCGGCGAGTCGACGAACGGGGCCAGGAACCCCGGCGGCCCGTCCGGGTAGTGCTTGGCGAACTGCTCCCGGACGAGTTCGGGCGGGGTGCGGCGTAACCGGTCGAGCTCGTCGTCGATGCTGGGGTTGGGCGTCGGCGGGATCGGGCTGAACAGGTCCGGTGACACGTTGCCGAGCTGGAAGTACAGCTGTACCGGTGCGGTGGCCGGGTCGGTGCGCAGAATATCGCGGGCCCGCCGCGCCCAGCCGGTGTACGGCCACGGCGCCCCGCCGGGATTGCGGTCCAGCAGGTACAGGCCGCAGACCAGCTCGACCAGCGGGCTGACGGCGATCCGGGTGCGGGCCAGGGTGCGCTCGTCGAGCTCGATGTGGATCACCCGGCCGACTGTAGGGGTCGCCGACCAGGCGGCGGTACGTCGGATGGGGGCGCCGCCGTCGGTGCGGGTATCCTTGGCGGCACAGGCGTCGACCCGGCCATCACCGGCGAGCCTCCGGAAGAACAGGCCCGGCGCGGTGTGCCGGAGCCCCAGTAGAACCGGACGGGTGCGGCCCGTCACAGCCGGCCAACGAGCGGGCGGTCCGTCGGGGCCGTCAAGCGAGGTGGTACCGCGGGCCCTGCGTACCCACAAGGGGCTCGTCCTCGCACAGTCCACGAAGCGTGAGCTGCGCGAGGAGAGCGACCACCGATGGCGTACCCCAAGAACGCCCCGACCGCCGGTGTCCCGGCGAGCCCCGACCTGCCCGCCGTCGAGCGCCGGGTGCTGGAGCACTGGGCCGCCGACCGGACGTTCGAGGCCAGCGTCGAACAGCGGCCGGCCTCCGGCGGGCCGCGGGGCGCCACGGCCGGCGCCGCCGACAACGAGTACGTCTTCTACGACGGTCCGCCGTTCGCCAACGGGCTGCCGCACTACGGGCACCTGTTCACCGGCTACGTCAAGGACGTCGTGCCGCGCTACCAGAGCATGCGCGGGCGCCGCGTCGAACGGCGGTTCGGCTGGGACTGCCACGGCCTACCGGCCGAGGTGGAGGCGGAGAAGCAGCTCGGCATCACGTCCAAGGCCGAGATCCTGGAGCTGGGCGTCGACAAGTTCAACGAGGCGTGCCGGACGTCGGTGCTCACCTACACCAAGGACTGGGAGCGCTACGTCACCCGGCAGGCACGCTGGGTCGACTTCGCCAACGACTACAAGACGCTCGACGTGAATTACATGGAAAGCGTGATGTGGGCGTTCCGGACCCTGCACGACAAGGGGCTGGTGTACGAGGGGTTCCGGGTGCTGGCGTACTGCTGGCGGTGCGAGACCCCGCTGAGCAACACCGAGACCCGGATGGACGACGTCTACCGCGACCGGCAGGACCCCACGCTGACGGTGTGGTTCCAGTTGGACCCGGATGACTCGGCGCCGGAGGCGCTGCAAGGGGAGATCAGGATCGGCGTCTGGACCACCACACCGTGGACCCTGCCGTCCAACCTGGCGCTGGCCGTCGGCCCGGACATCGAGTACGCCGTGCTGGAACGCGACGGCGACCGGTACCTGCTGGGCGCCGCCCGCCTGGGCGCCTACGCCAAGGAGTTGGACGGCTACCAGCAGGTCGGCACAGTCCACGGCCGGGACCTGGTCGGACGCCGCTACACCCCGCTGTACGACTTCCTGACCGAGCACGCCGGCCCGAACGCGTACCAGGTGCTCGGCGCGGACTTCGTCACCACCGAGGACGGCACCGGCGTGGTGCACCTGGCCCCGGCGTTCGGCGAGGACGACCAGAACGCCTGCAACGCCGCCGGCATCCCGACCATCGTGACCGTCGACGAGCACACCCGGTTCACCGCGCTCGTCCCGCCGTACCAGGGCGAGCAGGTCTTCGACGTGAACAAGCCGGTGATCCGGGAGCTGAAGGACCGCCAGGTGGTGCTGCGGCAGGACACCTACAGCCACTCGTACCCGCACTGCTGGCGTTGTGACACCCCGCTGGTCTACAAGGCGGTGTCGTCGT